>JAPKBI010000014.1 GCA_028823475.1 Halioglobus sp.
TCCTACGCGGGCCTGCAACGTTATTATTCGGGTCAGGTGCAATCGGTGGTGTCGTTAATATGGTAACGGCCTCTATCCCGCAGGCTATTCCCGAAAACGGCTATAGTGGACGCGCTACCGTCCAAGGTAATACAGCCGCTAGCGAAGAATTTGCCGCTGGACGCCTAGACCTGGGTCAAGGCGCTTTTGCATTGCATCTTGATGGGTTTCACCGTCGCACCGATGACTATGAGATTCCCGGAAGAGCGTCGCTGTATCCTGAAGATGCGGATGAGCATGAAGAAGAAGGCCATGACGAGGGTGAGCACGAGGGAGAACAGGAGCACGATGACGAATCCGATGATAACGGAAAGCTGGAAAATAGCTTCTTAGATAATCAGGGTGGCACTATCGGCTTGAGTTGGATTGGTGAGGAGTGGCGCTTCGGTGTTGCTTATAATGAATACAAATCCGACTATGGTATTCCCGGTGCTGGCCATGCACACGGGCATGAAGAAGGTCACGACGAAGACCATAACGAGGACCATGACAAAGATCATGGTGAAGGAGAGGAAGAGGAAGAGGAAGAAGGCCCCGTGACTATCCGGCTTCGCACTGAGCGCACCGAGGCCGAACTGGCGGGCAGCAATCCATTGCCTAGCTTTGAGCAGTTCAAGGTGCGGTTTGTCAACACCAACTACAAGCACACTGAGTTCGAAGGAGATGAGGTCGGTACGGTATTTGAAAGCGACAGTACCAATACACGTGCTGAACTGAAGCACAATCCATGGGGTGCCTGGCAGGGTGTCTTTGGATTTCAATACACCGATCTTGATTTTTCTGCTGTCGGTGCCGAGGCGTTCATACCAAACACCAATACCAAGACCGCCGCCGCTTTCTGGATTGAACGTGGCGATTTCGACGCCTGGCAGATTGACCTGGGCTTGCGTTATGAGGATGTCAAAATCAAGGTGCCTAACACACTCATTTTAGAAGAAGGCCCGACAGGCCCTTCCTCTGACTCCGACTTCCAGCCCTTTAGCGCTTCCGCTGGAACCATTTGGACTATTAGCGACACTGTTGATCTTACCGGCTCGGTATCCTACGCCGAGCGGGCACCGGGCGTGGAAGAACTTTATGCCAATGGCCCGCATATTGCTACGCAGGTGTTCGAGGTGGGCGATGTTTCGCTAAGCAAGGAGTCTACTGTGCACGTCGAGGGTGGCGCGCGAATGGAGCTAGGCCGATTTACCGGAAGCGCAACGGTCTACATGGACCAGTTCAGTGACTATATTTATCAATCCAACTCTGGGCTTGAAGAAGAAGGCCTCCCCGTATTGCTCTGGTCGCAACAAAATGCAGACTTTGTCGGCGCTGAAGTCGAGCTACGCTACGACTTCGAAGAAAGCAGGTTCGGACACTGGCAAGTGTTCAGCTTTGCTGACGTTGTGGACGGCGAACTGTCCGACAACACCGATGTGCCACTGATGCCACCAAAACGCGTCGCACTGGGACTGGACTGGGATAGGGGAAACTGGACGGCTAACGTACTGTGGATTCACGCCTACGATCAAGACAACGTCGCCGAGTTAGAAACTGACACGCCGGGATATGACCTGCTGAACGCAGAGCTAGCACTGACCGGTTCAGGCCACGATCAGTTAGAATGGCAGGTCTACCTCAAGGGCCAAAACTTGCTCGATGAAACTATCCGTAACAGCACGTCCTACCTCAAGGACCAGGCGCCACAAATAGGCCTGAACATCATATTCGGTGTGCGCGTTTTCTTCTAACCATCTACTACAGGGCGCCAGACGATTTTTTTAACCGGCAACGATGAACAGTAACGGCAATAGAGTGCTAGGATGAAACTGTTTATTAACCTCAGGATAAAAAATGCAATCTGGCGCCTATCTCTCTCTCGCGATTTACTTTATCGCCATGTTTTCCATCGGCATTTACGCTTACTCTGCGACAAAAGGAGACCTGACTGGTTTCATGCTCGGTGGGCGTAATTTAAACCCAGCAGTGACCGCATTATCAGCGGGGGCGTCCGACATGAGCGGCTGGATGTTACTCGGTTTACCCGGCGCAATGTATATTTCAGGGCTCAGTAGTGCATGGATAGCATTGGGGCTGACGCTCGGCGCCTACCTGAACTATTTACTGGTTGCGCCAAGGCTACGTGTGTTTACCGAGCTACTCGACGATGCTGTTACGATTCCAGAATACTTTGAGCGCCGATTTGATGACAGGGGTCATCTGATTAGAATATTAAGCTCTGTTGTTATCATTATTTTCTTCGCCATTTATACGACCTCGGGCGTCGTCGCTGGCGGAAAATTGTTCGAGTCATCATTCGGCTTAAACTACGAACTAGGACTTTTCATCACGGCTGGTGTCGTCGTAGCCTATTCTACATTTGGCGGCTTCCTCGCGGTCAGTACGACTGACTTTGTACAAGGCTGCATCATGTTTTTGGCCTTGATTTTGGTTCCCATTGTCACCCTAAACCAGATAGGCAGTGTGGCGCAGACACAGTACTATCTAATGGAACTAAGCCCTGCGATGCTGACTCTCGGCGGAGGCTCTCTATTGGGAATACTGTCTGCCGCTAGCTGGGGCTTGGGGTACTTTGGGCAGCCCCATATTATTGTTCGTTTTATGGCAATACGGTCCGTTCGAGAGATAAAAATTGCCCGACGCATTGGTATGAGCTGGATGATTATTTCTTTGACGGGAGCGATCGCCGTTGGGCTGGTCGGTGCAGCCTATATTAAATCCATCGGCGGAAATCTTAGTGACCCGGAAACCATATTTATATTCTTATCCAATACGTTATTTGATCCACTCATTAGCGGCTTTTTATTAGCGGCGATTCTAGCGGCCATTATGAGCACCATTTCGTCCCAACTGTTAGTCACATCCTGTTCTCTCACTGAAGACATCTACCACACATTCTTACGTAAAAAAGCCAATGACACCGAGTTAGTGCTTGTCGGCCGCTTTTCTATTGTTGCAGTTGCTTTGCTAGCAATATTTTTAGCGCATAATCGAGACAGCAGTATTCTATCCTTAGTCAGCAACGCATGGGCCGGATTCGGCGCAGCATTTGGCCCCGTGGTGTTATTGAGTCTGTTCTGGGCAAGAATGACCAGGCAGGGCGCATTGGCTGGAATCGTAGTGGGCGCCAGTGCAGTCCTGTTTTGGATCTACGGTGATTTCACTATCAACAATCAAACACCCAGTGATTACATCTATGAAATAGTGCCTGGATTTTTCGCTGGGGTTATCGCTATTGTTACCGTCAGCTTGTTAACCAAGTCCGAACACGACACAACCAGTGCGTTTAATGACATGGAGGATGAGATGGCTCATAGACTGAGCTAGAGCGTGCTGCCGCCGCGCGATTTATTCTCGATCAATTAAGATTCGAGGCTATTTAGGGAACGATCCACGACTGTGCATGTCCTATGAATACCTTTTACACTGAAGTCTGCGCCACGCGGATGGCTGCTCGAGCCCGCCAAACGAGGAGGCACAATGCGACAATTTTTTATTGCTGTTTTGGCATGCCTGGCAGGGTGCAGTCACCCGCTGGAAATAGCCGGAGAAGGCGACATATTGTCTGCCAGTGGGGAACGCGACTGTAGCTTGGAAGAATACAATTCTGGCGCACCCACTTGCTCCGAAAATTATATCAGCGGTGCATATGACGAGATCTACCAAGCCCTGCCGCGTCCGGGATGGGAGTTCGAAGGCTGGGAAAACTGTCAGAACGCGAATCCGCAAACACAGTATTGCGGTTTTTCAGTACCTGCAAAGACTGTGCAATATTTTTGGGGCAATACCGCGCCACCTCTGGTCGCATACTTCACCGAATTTTCCTCAGCTGTTCCGCCGATTACAGATCTGTATGATGCGACGACGAATTTGGAGCCCGCTCAGCAGATATCCACCGCATCCGCCTTGATTACCCGCTTTGCCGACCGGGCGCGCGATAGGCATGCGCGTGAAGACGAATTTCATAGCTATGACCACTATCTGTCGTTCTACTGGGAGCATCGCACGGCAGCTGTCGAGATTGTTGACACCATTGGCCGAGGAGGAAATACGATCACCTTCAATGTCACCACGCAGTGGAAGCTGAGTCCTAACGAGGCAGAACTGCGCTTTTTCTATCGCGGCATCAACACCGTGGCGGAGTACCATAACAATGGTGTCATGACTCGAATTGATGACACGCATTATACTCGTAACGTTTCTTACAATAGTAAAACGAACGCGCCACTTCAGATCGGAGATCGGCTCGAGTTCGAATTGAGTCAGTTCTTAGAGGGCGTGCCCAACGGGCGCAACAACTATTATGGGACGACCTACTTATACATTGTAGGACAAGGGATAGTGCCTTGGGAGACCCGCGGCGTATTCGGTGATTTTTCTACAGAACGGGAAGATTCCTTCCCAATATCGGCAACGGGTTGGCTAGGCGGTGAGACCACCCTGCCTTACGCGTATTCCAATGAGCCGGATAATCACTTCCTGCAGATGGCAACCAACCTGTCCAGCATCAACGGCCAGAATTTCGTTCTGGGGCGCAGGGTGCACCACACCGACTTTGAGGATGGCGGGCACAATGAATCTCCGCAAAATCCGGCCTTCGACGAACTGGCAGGACTCCTTGGCAATCACTACATAAATCACTCCTGCGTCTCCTGCCACACGCGCAACGGCCGCGCGCTGCCCCCTGCTGTGGGTCAGCCACTGAGGCGTTATCTGGTCAAGGTCGGAGACGCGAACGGCAACCCCGACCCAGCGATCGGCGCGGTACTTCAGCCGGAGTCCAGCATGGATAATCCCGAGGCGGGGGTGACACTGGGGCCATGGCAAGAAAGCAACGGTCTGCGTCACCCCAGCTATACATTCTCTGGGGTGCAACCAGAGCGATTTTCAGCGCGTATTGCTCCGCAACTGTTGGGATTGGGGCTGCTGGAAGCTATTAAGGAGGACGACATCAAGGCACTGGCTGATCCTAATGATCTGAATGGCGACGGTATTTCCGGGCGCATCAGCCGTATCAGGGACCCTGAAAGTGGGCACACCCGCCTCGGACGCTATGGCTGGAAGGCTGAACAGGCAACGGTTCGGCAGCAGGTCGCATCTGCCCTGAACACCGATCTTGGCGTGATGACATCAACGTTTCCACAACCAGACTGCGGTCAGGCGCAGACCGATTGTGGTGTCTCTGGCACTGAGTTGCCCGACGAGCACCTGGACACGCTGACGGCCTATCTCTCTTTGTTAGGCATACGCGCCAGGCGAGGACTTGCAGAACCGGTCGCATTGCGCGGAGAAGCACTGTTCAATGCGGCGGGGTGCGTCGACTGCCATGTCAATACGTTTGAGACCACTGCGTATCATCCCCACGCGGAACTCAGAGGTCAGACCATTCACCCGTACACTGATTTGCTGCTGCATGACATGGGTCCGGGCCTTGCTTCCACCCTGGATGAGCCCCATGCCAGCGGGCGCGAGTGGCGTACCGCGCCCCTGTGGGGCATTGGTCTTACCGCCAGTGTTAGTGGGGGTGAAGCCTATCTGCATGATGGGCGAGCCCGTACCCTCGACGAGGCCATCCTTTGGCATGGTGGCGAGGCTGAGGTATCAAAGCAAGCTTATGTAGCACTCACTGCTGCAGAGCGGTTAGCCCTCGTTACTTTTCTCAAGACCTTGTGAGGGCTTGCCACGCGGCGGCGGCAATCAGCCGGTGACAGGTAACACCGGCCACTGCCATCGCTGACCATTATTACGTATACTGGCCATTGACTTTAGATCTGGACTTTTATGCTCGCTATTCGCACACCTCTGTTGCTTATATTCGTGAGTTTGCTCTTTGCCTGTTCCGGCGACAGTGAACCCATGAGCCAGCTCTCTGGACCCACTACCCCCGCCGATGCCGGCGTGGCAGAACTGTACAATCGCTCTTGCCGCAGTTGTCACGCGCAGGGCGCAGGCTGGGCGCCGAAGACTGGCGACCTGCAAGCCTGGGCCCCGCGCCTGCAAAAGGGTACTCCCGTGCTGCTGGAACACACCATCAACGGCTTTAAGGGCATGCCACCTATGGGCATGTGTTTCGACTGCAATGAAGAAGATTTTACTAAACTGATATCCTTTATGAGCGGCGGTTAACCATGCCAAACAGGCGTCAGCTACTGAAATACCTCGCGGCCTTAAGCGCTGCCAATCTCGGTGGAGGGCTATTAAGCCAATCTGCGGCTGCCCGCGTTATCGGGTGGAAGAACTGGTCAGGATCACAATCCTGTGTTCCTCGCGCGCGCCTCGCGCCGGCTTCAGTGCCTGAACTGCAACAGTTAGTGGCGGAGAGTCTAGGTCCAATTCGTCCGGTCGGGGCCGGGCATTCTTTTAGCCCCTTAGTGCCTACCGAGGGACAAATTGTGTCTCTCGCCAGGCTCAACGGGCTTGTCTCCCATGATCCGGATCAGCTGCGAGCCACGTTTCTGGCCGGCACTCAAATGTCTGCCATGGGCGCGCCACTGCATGAAGTGGGTCAGGCACTGATCAACATGCCAGATATCGATGAGCAGGTGATTGCCGGCGCAATCGCAACGGGCACCCACGGCACCGGTGCAAACATCGGGGGATTGCCGAGCTTTGTCACCGGGCTGGAATTGGTTACCGCCAGCGGCGAATTAATACAGTGTGATGCTGACAACAATCCAGAGGTGTTCCAGGCGGCCCGGTTGTCTCTCGGCGCACTGGGTATTGTCACAAAAATTCAGATGCAAAATACCCAACCCTACCGATCTCGACGCGAGTCCTGGATCCTAGATTGGGAAGACACTCTTGCCCAGGCAGATCAACTTGCCAACAAGCACCGCAATTTTGAGTTCTATTATATTCCCTTCTCCGAGCGTTGCTTCTTGTCCACTCACGACATCACCGAAGAGGACAAATTCTCTACCCCGGTTAGCGACGGTAATGAGTCGGTGCAGGACCTAAAATTGATTCGCGATTATCTGTCTTGGTCTGACACTCTGCGCGGCCTGCCCATCAAGGCCATTGCCGCAACAATGGATAGGGAAGTCGTCGTGGAAGCCTCGTGGCTCAACTACGCCAGTGAACGCAATGTGCGCTTTAACGAAATGGAGTATCACCTTCCTCGGGAACAGGGGCTGGCTGCCTTACGCGAGGTTCGACAGGTACTAGAACAAAACTACAAAGCAGTGTTCTTTCCGCTTGAAGTACGCTATGTGAAGGGCGATGACGTTTGGCTGAGTCCTTTTTACCAGCGCGACAGCATGTCAATTGCCGTACATCGCTTTCACTCAGAAGATTACCGACCCTTCTTCAACGCTGTCGAGCCGATCTTTAGAAAATATGGCGGCCGACCCCATTGGGGCAAGCTCAATAGCGTAAAGCGAGATGAGTTTGCACAGATGTATCCGCGCTGGGAGGAGTTCGTTGAAGTGCGCCAGCAACTCGATCCAAACGCGAAATTTCTCAACCCTTATCTGGCATCCCTATTTGGCGGAACAGCGTGAAGCGTCGTCAACTACTGCTTGCTGCCGCCGCGGGCGGCGCTGGTGTTCTGTGGGGCTTACGCGCCAGAAATACCGATAATGGTGGCGTCCACAGCGCCTATTTCCAGACCCTAAGCAGCGCTCTGGATAAAGCCGGGCTGGCGCGACCGACGCTCGTCATCGACAGGCAGAAGTTGCTGGCCAACGCCAATGTCCTACATCAACACTTGGCGGGCCGTTACGACTATCGCGTGGTCGCGAAATCGCTTCCCTCGCTGCCACTGTTGGAAACGGTGATGTCACACACAGATACTCGTCGGATGATGGTTTTTCACCAACCCTTTCTCAACCTCATTGCTAGCGAGTTACCGGATACGAATGTATTAATGGGAAAACCAATGCCGGTTGCCGCCGCCGCGCGCTTTTACCAGCAGCACAAAACGGCACAATTTGACGCCCGTAATCAGCTGCAATGGCTAGTGGACTCACCGGCAAGACTGATGCAGTACGCGGAGCTGGGCCGACAACGGCATGAACTGATGTTGATTAACCTGGAGTTGGATGTCGGGTTACACCGTGGCGGTATTAAAGATGAAGCGCAACTGGTAGCGGCACTGGACATTATCGAGCGGGAACCGTTTCTGCAATTCAGCGGTTTTATGGGCTACGACCCGCATGTGTCAAAAAACCCCGGATTACTAGGCGGCCCGGAAAGTGCTTTTGCCGCGGTGCAGCGGGTCTATCAGAACTTCGTTACCATCGCCGAAAGACACTTGCAGCGGTCTCTGTCGGGGCTGACACTCAATGCCGCGGGTAGTCCTACCTATCAGCGCTACACTGGCGCCCAGGTGGCGACAGAGTTGTCCGCCGGTTCGGCATTGGTCAAACCTACCGATTTTGATCTCGATACGCTGGCAGATCACGAGCCCGCCGCGTTTATCGCCACTCCGGTGTTAAAAGCACTGCCGGTGGCTGAGGTTCCAGGCATTGAAAAACTGGCATCACTGCAAAGCTGGTTTAATCCCAATAGCCAGCAGGCGTTCTTCATCTACGGCGGTTACTGGAAGGCCAAACCAGAGTCACCCCCGGGCCTAAGCCTTCACCCTCTGTATGGACGATCCACCAATCAGGAGATGCTCACTGGCTCCAGCAGTGTCACGCTGCAGCCCGACGACTGGGTCTTTCTACGACCCATGCAGAGTGAGCATGTGTTTCTACAGTTTGGCGATATAGCCGTATACGACGACGGCGCAATAATAGACAGCTGGCCGGTGTTTACGCAGGGCTAACGCCTGCAGAATACTCGAGACGGCAGCACTGCTGAAACAATCGACTAATGCGGTTAAAAAAACAGGGCGGTGTACGTTATCTGTACAGGTCTTCACCCGCTGCCCACGTCGCATGAAACCCAACCGGCACACGATGTGGCATAGCAACTCTCGCAATGGGCCCCTGTGCAATATCGGTGGCGTCAAACACCAGGCAGTTCGATGTAGAGTCTTTACTGTCGGTGACAAGCGTTACAACATAGCCGTCATCTTCGGCTGATCTCCTATCGGCACCCGGCTTCGGCGCAAACACAGCCTCGCTGCCGAATACGCCTTGACCGTAATCCCACTGCGTGCTTTTTCCAGTATCGTTGTTGTATTTTACTAAGCCCGTAAAGCGAAGAGTGTGGCCGCCTTCGTGTAGCAAAGGTATTCTTTGATTATAAGAGTACTTACTTTTCACACCGTGAAAAATAGGGTTAGATTTGTTGAATTCAGTATTGAGATCATCGATGGCACCCTCGCGCACTTCACCCGTTTTTAAGTTGAACTGCCAGCGATAGGCGTTTGCTTCGAGACGCATGTAAGCTAGCATGGATGCGAGCTCACCGTCACCGGGCTGACCGGAGGGCATAGGATTGATTGAACGACAACCATCCATCACCACCCAGTCGCCCTCTTCCCAGCAGTTAGTAGTGTGCAATATGTAACAAGGCTCACACTCGAACCAGCGGACATCCTTACTTTGCCCACGACGAGGAATAATACCGAAGCGGGTGGGTATGTCTTTGTGGAAAGTCAGTACGCGATACTTGTGTTTGCGCAATACATCCATGTCATGAAAAAAAGGCAGGTCATGAAGTACCGCGTAGTGGGTAGTAAAACCCAAATCATGCGGTAGTCTAGGCCCCGGCAAATCAATGGGCACTTCGTGCACTAACCGGCCGGAGGGGTCAGCAATGCCATAGGTCATAAACGGAGCTTCATCGCCATAGTCAAAGAACAGCAACTCGCCTGTTGCCCAGTCTACTTTAGAGTGCGCCGACATACGGCGTTGAGCGCGGCCCTCCAGATCATAGTGCGCTTTGGTTTCAAGACTGAGGCTATCCAAGCGATAGGGGTCACCCGCGTTATACCATAGTGACATCAAGTCACCTGCGTACCAGAACAAATCTGTGTTGGAGGTATCTTTAATACCAAACCGGGAGATATCATAATCGAAGGGCCCCATAACGCCTGGGGACATTGATTTTCCGACGCTCAGCTCCTGTCTAAGTGCCGCGGTGTGTACATAGCGATTGCGGTAACTGACGGTACCATCGTTGAAGTACACACCGTGAACCATGCCATCACCATCAAAGGGGTGATAGCGATTCTTGGGCTGGTGTAAGGGGTTGGGGCCATTGCGGAAATAAGCACCTGAAAGATCACGGGGCAACTCTCCAGTGACGACTAAATTCTCTTCATGGAGCTCATTCAACGTGGGTGCGTAAACACCGTGCAGATAGGGGTTATCCAACTCATAGATCCAGCTAGGCGTACCTGCAATCTCTCTGACCGGGCCAATACTGTGCTCAGTGATCGGATATTCGCGCACTAAAGCCATAAACCTTTCTCCTGTTGCACGCACTAAGCGATACGTGGATTGACCTCGAACAATAATCTTAAGGATGGTTATGCAACGAGCCGAAATTGTAGCACTATCGTGCCCTCCGTGTTGGCCTTGCTCGGCGGCTGACACTCCCCTACTATTCTAGTATTACCTTGGGTTGCTTTGGCCCTTTTCATAGCCACGTGCATCCAGTTGCTCTATCAGGAGAAACCCACATGAGTCAGTCAATCTACATTTTAGGTGGCGCACAAACCGACTTCGCGCGCAATTGGGCGAGGGAAGATTTGCAGATCTACGACATGTTCGCAGAGGCACTGCGAAGCGGCATAAACAATGCCGGCATTGAGCCATCTGAAATAGAAGTCGGCCACGTCGGTAACTTCGTGGGTGATCTATTCGCTGGGCAAGGCCTGATCGGCGGTTTTTTTGGACAGCTTTATCCTGAGCTCGCTTCGCTGCCTACCTCGCGGCACGAAGCCGCCTGTGCATCAGGCTCTATTGCGATTTTATCTGCTATGCGCGATATCGAGGCAGGGCACTACAATGTGGCCTGCGTTCTCGGCCTTGAATTAATGCGCAACGTGAATGGCCAAACCGGCGCAGAGTATCTGGGCGCAGCGCGCTGGATTGGACATGAAGCAGACAACGCCGACTTCCCCTGGCCACACATGTTTGATCGCATAACGAGAGAGTACGACAAGCGCTACGGCATTAATGGCGATCACCTCAACACTATTGCAGAAATAAATTTTTGCAACGCCAAGAAAAACCCCTATGCACAAACACGCGGATGGAATTTCCCCGAAGGTTGCTTCAGCAATAACGACGAATTGAATCCCGTGATCGACGGTGCAGTGCGAAAAATGGATTGCGGGCAAATTACGGACGGCGCTGCTTGCATCATTCTAACGGGTGAAAGCGCCGCGAAGGATTACGCTGCTCGCAACGGGCTGGCGTTGGCCGACATTCCACGCATTAAGGGCTGGGGTCACCATTCAGCACCCATTCTATTGGAAACAAAACTGCAGCTTTCGGCGGATCAGCCCCTACTATTTCCTCATGCTAAAGCTACCCTAGACGATGCGCGGCGGCGCGCAGGCGTTAAGGCGCTGACGGATCTTGACGGCATGGAAACCCACGACTGCTTTACCGTTACCGAGTACATGGCTATCGACCACAGTGGTTTAACCGCGCCAGGCGAAAGCTGGAAAGCGATAGAAGAGGGTCGCATTGCAAAAGACGGTAACTTCCCTATCAACGCCAGCGGCGGCCTGATTGGCCTGGGACACCCGGTGGGTGCTACCGGTGTGCGAATGGTACTGGACTGTGCCAACCAGGTGAGCGGGAAAGCGGGCGACTGCCAAATTGCCGGCGCCGAAAACATGATTACGTTCAATGTCGGCGGCAGTACAACGACCTGCGCCAGTTTTGTGGTAGGGGTAGGCGCCTAGGCATAGCAGTGTGAAAGATGCAGCCATTGATCGCTCTTCTTGACCTGTTTGGGACCCGTGAGTCAGACCAATTTTGGTAGGCCGACTGCTGCACAATAAATAATAGCTTGACCGTGTCGCCCAGAGTTATTACGATTATTTCTATGAGAATAATGCTTTCCTTCCTACCAATGCTCTTCCTGCTGCTAGCGCTTCCCAATGCGTCTCGTGCCTCCCAGTCCCAAGAGTCTCTGGATCAGTGTAACGCCGCAGTGGGTATCGCTGCATCGAACTACGCGGGATGCCTCTCGGACCAACTATCGGCTGCTTCTGATGCCGGCGAGTCAGCTTCAGACTCTAGGTGCGGCCCCAAGTTGGCTGAACAGGTCCGGCAGTTGCGTACACAATTCGTCGACGAAATGCGCGCGGATGAAAAAACCTGTGGCTTGGATAGCGCTTCGATAAAGGGCATGGCAGCACGTATCCGGCAGGCAATGAAGCACAGTAATCGCCTGCAGGGGGCGGCGCTGTCCTCGTCGGAAACAGCATCGCTTGCCACCGCGAGTCCAGAAGTTTCGAATGCGGCCTATGTGTGTGCGCAGTTGGGCGGCATCTGGGCGCCCGAGACACAAACGTGCAGCGGCGCCGATACCCTTGGCTCAGACGGCACAGCCATCATATGCGAAGGCCTAGGGGGCAGTTGGAGTGATGTCGGCAGTGTCTGCACCGGTGTGTCTCGCTGTCAAGTAATGGGCCTCTGCGGGCCGTGTGGCTTTGGCAGCACCAACATTCCCGATGTTCCATGCACTTCAACCACCATGAGTGATTTTTCATGTGACGTTTCTCCGCCGGAAACTGCGACGTGGCAGGCGGGAATTAGGTGGTATGCGGGACTACAAAACAACCTAACGCTTTCTTGTCAGGGCGGCGAGCATGTTTTCGTCAGTCAGATCACATGCGCGGGCGCCTTAGTCGTTGACACAGAAGCCGATGCACTGTGTGCAATTTTAGTCCCCAACTATGATGTTCCCGTTCCCATAGCCCCCCCGACAGCACCACCGTCTGCGCCTCTGCCACCGGGCAGCTGGTCTGCCTCCTGCGAGAGTGAGTCGTGGGATGGGTCGGTGCTATGTGCGGACTGCGCGACAGCGACAAGCCTAGTACAAGACTCCTACAGCTGTGCTTCGTGTCCCGCCGACTACGATAACCTTTTGGGAATTCTGTCGTGCTCACCGGATTAGACAGTCTGGTCGACACATCCAGTTTATCCTGCCTCTATTCAAGTCAATGCTTGGGTTCAGACTCGTCAACTACCACGATGGGGCAATGATGAAGCACAAGAGCAAACGTTTATACCTTCTGGCCACTCTGCTGGCCTGCGGTTTTCTCATCAGTAGCTGTGGAGATTCTGATTCGACACAGCTGGTCATCGGTAACACCGAAACGGCTGAGTCGATTTCCACAGAGCACTGCAGCTCCGCAGTGAGCGTAGCCGCATCAGATTACGCGCAATGTCTATCAAACCAGCTACAGGCTGTACTTGATGCCGGCGAAGCGGGTTCGGGCACCGTGTGCAGCCCGAAGTTGGCCGAACAGGTCCTGCACTTGCGCAAACAATTCGTCGACGAAATGGACGTGGACGCAAGAGCCTGTGGCTTGGATAACGCTTCACTTACCGCAATGGCAGTGGGTATCCGGCAGGCAATGGGGTACACCCGTCGCCTGCAGAGGGGACCCCAGCCCACGTTCGATATAGCCTCTCTTTCCGCCGCAACGCCACCAGTTAAGCGTGCGGCATTTTTGTGTACGACCGCGGGAGCCACTTGGGATCCTGACACACGAATATGCAGCGGCACCGATTTGGCTTCAGGCGCACTAGCCGCGAGATGCAATCTGACGGGCGGCAGCTGGAATGCTATCGACAAGGTCTGCACCGAAACTTCTCGCTGTCAGACGATGGGGTTCTGTGGACCCTGTGGCTATGGCTCACAGAACATTCCCGACGTTCCATGCACCGCATCGACAATGAGCGACTTCTCGTGCGACGCGTCTGCGCCAGAAATCTCAAAATGGCAGGCGGGCGTCGGGGACTTTACGAAGCAGCGAGACCAGAGTACGACTCAATGCGGGTGGATTTCGAGCGACAGTGCGATCTATATATCCCATTGGATTCCGTGTAAGATCACCGTCGCGCTATTGAATGAGAGCAAAAATCTCTGCGAGACTCTGGTTCCCGACTATGACGCTACGGTTCTGCCACAGCCCCCTTCCCTGCCCCCGACACCCAACTCTTTACCACCAGGCAACTGGTCTGCGTCTTGTCAGGCTGCGTCATGGGACGAGTCGATGTTGTGTGCGAACTGCGCGACGGCGACAAGCCTAATACAAGACTCCTATAGCTGTGCTTCGTGCCCCGCCGGCTACGAAAATCTTCTGGGGATCCTGTCGTGCTCACCGAAATAAACCGGCGTCTTGCTCATACTCGTCAGGCCACTAATGTTAGGATCAATGAGGCTCTGGCGAGACTGCCCGGAAAATCGACAAAGCCACCCCGGGCAAAGTTTTTTGCCAGCACTTCACCAATGCCTGATGAGGCACCTGTTATCACGACTGTCTCTTTACCCATTCCTATTCCCATCGCCCTGATTATTCACTCGCACCCCAACATGCTCAGGGCCTGAGAAATCACATCTCTAACAGCTCCATCGTCGAGCATTCATCAAGTTTTTTTCCATACGCATTATTGATGGTTCTGTCATACCGCATACCACAGTTATCACAGCTCGCTCCCGTGATGTGATACCCCACGTCATCTTCATCATCTTCCTCATACTCAAGCGGCATGTCTCCATCGCACTCCTCGCAGCGCCATGTTGCTTCACGCAGAATTTTCTCAGCTTTTAACTTTAAATCTTTGTCATACGACATAGGATTTGAACGCCTCTCAGACTCGTGATTTTCAATTGTCATTGTAACACCAGATCACTCATTCAAGACGGCGACATCTCCCCCGGGAGGCATTCCAGCGCAGAATACTATTGTTCTGTCAGGATGCACACCGCAGAGGTGCCTGATGTGAGCGGCCACTGATAATTAATAAAAGCCTCACCTTTAGCCGGCGACGTAAAGGCTGTTCTAGAAGCGCCAATCAGGGTTGCCCAGTATGCACGCAGGGAGTGAAGCTTCAGCCATCTGCTGCTCCATGAGCTTGGTTGATGAGGCCTGCGATAAAGTCTCTAAACCCCTGAGTCACTCGCTTGCAACTGGCTTAACCAGATACTCGCTCATGGGAATAACGTCGATCTTTTGGAAGTCGATGAATCGTGCGCAGCTTTCGATCATCGCGTTCATATGTTTTTGCAGCAGAGCCTCATCGCCACCGGTTGCGTAGAACGCATGGTCTGATGCCATCGCCTCCGGCGGAAAATTCTCTTCCACTACGGCAAAACACACAGGCGTGTCCTCACTCAATCGACGCACCACCAGGTTCTGCCGGTAACCGAAGGTTGACTGAGTCTCTATTGCCACCTGGGTATGGCTGTCCTTCCAGATCGACAGCCAGTCGTCCCGGTCCATCCCGTCAGGAGGAGACATGAACACCACCTGACACACACCGTAAAGCCGCTCTCCCGGCATTGAGGGGTGCGTCTGCTGACTGACCAAAGGCTCAGCCTCGGCAACCAAGTAAACCGTCTTAGTAATAACGTGGGCATCGATCAACGGCTCCCAATGTCCTGCAGCGCCGGCGAAATCCACCCACAGGGACAACATCGCATCCGGCACCGGCGAATGACTTTCAATACACCGTGCCGCCGCCGCAGACACCGCACTGTCCACCACACAAATGCGTAGGCCGTGAACGCCTTTAACCCGCGTCAGTTTCGGCGCAAGCTGGAGCAGTAGTTCGTCGCGAAACTCATCACCGCTGAGGGACGGGGCTTTCCAAAGGGGATACAGTAGTTTTTCCACGATGCTCTCCTAACGCGTTGGCTAAATACCCACTGGCGGCGTGATAGTCGCCGCATTGTCTATTAACATCTCTGCACCGTTGATAAAACGAGACTCCTCGGAGGCTAAAAATAGAACCAGGTTAGCAATATCCTCGGGGTCGCACATGTTGCCAAATGCACTGAGCGCATCGATATCGGCCTGCGTCGCCGTCTCCTTTCCGGTAGCGACCTTCACCACCATGGGAGTCTTTACGCCATCAGGGTGTATCGAGTTACAACGAATACCATTTTTCTGTTCTTTACAATACATAGCAATATTCTTGGTAAGCGCACGGACCGCGCCTTTGCTGGCAGTATAAGCCGCAACAAACGACTGACCATGAATAGCTGCGACTGAAGACATGTTAATAATGGAGCCGCCGCCTGAAGCCGTCATGGCCGGAATGGCGTGTTTACACCCCAAGAATACGCCGTCACTATTAACCGAATTGATTAGACGCCAAGATTCCAGCGTGGTGTCGACAATACTACCAAGAGCAATAATACCGGCGTTATTGACCAAAATATCGAGCCGGCCAAACGTCTCAAGCGTCGCAGCAATGACCTGCTTCCAGTTTTCCTCGTCGGAAACGTCGAGCCGCATGAAAATGGCGTCCTTACCAATCTCTTTTACAACTGCCTGACCGGCGGACTCATTCAGATCCGCCAGCACAACAGTGGCGCCCTGTGCAGCAAGCAATATTGCATCAGCCTGTCCCATGCCACTGGCTGCTCCGGTTACGATGGCGACCTTGCCCGCTACTCTATCCATAGTTCTTCTCTCCATGTGTGACAGTGAATTCCACGACGACTTTCCCCACCGCGATCAAGCTCCAGTTAATCAGATGCCTCGTCACACCTCAAACCCCCGACCCCTAAACTCGTCACAGGGCTGCCCAATTGAACCGTTAGAAGAAGCCTCTACAGTTAGTTGATAACGTTTCAACTACACGCTTGCTACCGCCTCTTGCGCTAACAACCTCGTCTCTAATCTAGCCATATCGATGCCATTGCGCTCTTGCGATCAATTTTATGACAACCTCTGACACAGTGATGCTGACTGTGAGTGCGGCAATCAGGTGTTTTGTCGCAGCAATTCAGGCCCCCAGCCTCTGAAACCACCGCAGCCTGTCCAGCCGCATGCACATGAGGCCTCGCCAGCACGGGTCACCACGTAGTATTGTTACCGTCTATTTCACGCATATCGATGAGGGAGACGTAATGAACCCACAACACAACATGCCACGCTTGGTTAACTGGCTCGGTTACTTCGCTATTGGCTTATTAATGATACTGCCACTGTCCGTTCTTGCCGTCCGCGCTGGCCTCTGGCAGCAAGGCTTGCCTCTGTATGCGATCGCCTGCTTTGGCAGTACGCTGCTGCTAATCTTGGCTATCGTGCTATTGCTGCGGCGTCGTTTCGCGCCCTGGCGCAAAAACATCCTCCTACGCGCACTTTTTGCTCTACCCGGCGCGGCGTTACTACTCGCACTGACCAGCGGGGGGAATCATCCTATGATTCATGATATTTCGACCGATACGGCAGACCCACCAACGTTCACAGTGGCGCTACAACAACGCGGCGCAGAGTCCAACAGCCTTGAAATCGATCAGGACGTGATGCAACAGAAAGAAGAAGCCTATCCGGACCTGAATACCCTGGTAAGCCCTCTATCCACCGACGTGGCCTACAACCGTGCGCTGCAAGTGGCGACTAATTTGAGGTGGGATATTTACCAGCAAGATAGCAACACCGGCGTGATCGAGGCAGTGGACACCACCAGCATCATGGGGTTCAAAGACGATATCGTTATACGGGTGCGCAGCAGCGCTCAGGGGACGCTACTTGATCTGCGCTCGGTATCCCGGGTAGGAGAGGGCGACCTTGGCGCCAATGCAAAACGCATCCGTGCCTTCCGCGACGCATTCCAGCAGCAGGAATAAAACCGGCAGAAGTAGAATATTTTTACGACAGAGTACCGCCGTCGACCCGGATATCCTCGCCGGTGATGTGCACGCCATCCTCGGACACCAGCATGGCGATGACCCCGGCCACCACGTCGGGCGACTTGGCGCCGGTCAGTGACATGATGCGAGGCATGAGTTCAAAATCCATGGTCTTGGGAAATGCGAGCTTATCTGTCATACCCGTGTTGATATCGCCGGGACAGATGCAGTTGGCGCGCACACCACGCTTGGCATACTCAACGGCAATACTGCGCGTCATGGCCAGCACTCCACCCTTACTCGCCGAATAAGCCAGACCACAGGGGAGGCCAGACAAGGCTGCTGTCGAGGCTGCATTGACAATACTGCCCTTAGTTTCCACTAGATACGGCAACGCAGCGCGGCATAAAAACATGGTACCTGTAAGATTGATATCAATGACTTTTTGCCAGTGGTCAGTTTGCAACTCCTCGGTATCGTCAAAACGTAAAATTCCCGCCATATTGACGACACCATAAAGGCTCCCATAGCCTTCAATACAGCCCCCAACGGCCTCCTGCACACTGACTTCGTCACCCACATCACAGACCCAAGGAGTGGCTACGCCACCTTCTGCGGTAATTTCAGCGGCCGCAGACTCCACTGCTTCCCGATTAACATCCACACAAAAAATCGAACCGCCCTCAGCGGCTAAACGCAATGCACTGGCCTTACCAATACCACTGCCAGCGCCAGTCACCAGAACTACTTTGCCCACAAACCTTTGCATAACTTTCTCCCAGAGTCCGCACTGCACAATGCTCCCTGTTGCCCGTTCGGTCAAACTCCGCAGTACGCGCCAATAAACCGACACGCTATGTTTAAAATAGGGCACTTTATATGCCTTATTTAGTCACTTGGGACTGACTTTTTAAGCCATTGCCTTGTACTGCGTGTGCTGTACCTTTATCTGCACTCAATGCACCCGTATCATACTGCCAAGTCAAAACCATAGCGCTAGACAAGGGTTATGGAAGGCAGCAGTAAGAGCACCTATCAGGAGAGAGATTTTGGAAGACCTGGATCAGTTTGGTTTAGACGTGCGAGATTGGCTAGAGGCTAACTGCCCCGCCTCACAGCGCCAACCAATGGGGCCTGAAGATCAGTATTGGGGTGGCCGACGGGGGACGTTCCCCAGTGAGGATGCCA
>JAPKBI010000187.1 GCA_028823475.1 Halioglobus sp.
CCTAGCCCTGATGTGTCGGAGTTGTTGACTGACGTCTACAGCTCTGCGTATTGAGACCGGCCCCAAGAACAGCGCGATAACGCCGACAGAATCTGGAGTAAACAAGTAATGCCAATAAAGACGTATAGACAGGCGATCAATGAAGCCATGGCGCAGGAAATGCGCCAAGACAGTACGGTGATTGTGATTGGTGAAGACGTTGCCGGTGGAGCAGGCTGTGACGGTGAACGTGATGCCTACGGTGGTGTTATGGGCGTCACTAAAGGCCTTTTCCCTGAGTTTGGTGAGAGCAGGGTGATCGATACGCCGATTACCGAGTCGGCCATCATGGGTGCAGCGGCCGGTGCCGCCCAAACTGGATTGCGTCCTATCGCTGAATTGATGTTTATGGATTTTCTCGGTGTATGTTTCGACCAGATCTATAATCAGGCAGCAAAATTTCGTTATATGTTCGGCGGGAAAGCGCAATGTCCGATGGTGGTGCGCACCATGGCGGGTGCAGGTTTGCGTGGCGGTGCACAACACTCTCAGAACCTGACACAGATGGTCACCATGGTGCCCGGTCTAAAAGTGGTATGCCCAACGAATGCCTATGATGCTAAAGGCCTGCTGATTACGGCGATTCGTGACAACGATTGCGTTATCTTTGTGGAAGACAAGTTTCTCTATGAAACAAGCTGTGAAGTGCCTGATGAGATGTATACCATTCCCTTTGGTGAAGCGAGCTTCCTCAGGGAAGGGACAGACGTCACCATAGTCGGCATCTCCAATACGGTAAACAAAGCGCTTGCGGTCGCTGATCGATTGGCAGCCGAGGGCATCAGCTGCGACGTTATTGACCCGCGCACGACGTCTCCGCTCGATGAAGAATCCATTATCGAAAGCGTTGAAGTCACTGGACGGTTGGTGATTGTGGACGAGATGACACCGCGCTGCGGCGTTGCAGCGGACATCTCCAGTATTATTGCCGAAAAAGCCTTTGGCTCGCTGCGAGCGCCTATTATGAAAGTCACTGCCGCGCATTCCCCCATTCCGTTTGCGCCTGCATTGGAAGATGCTTGGATGCCGCAAGAGAGCGATATTGAAGCTGCGGTGCGCGCTGTGTTGAGGTATACGCGATGAGTACACTGCACGCCCTCACCGTGCCTAAGTGGGGAATGTCGATGGAGGAGGGTGAAATAACAGAGTGGCGCGTCTCAGTTGGCGACAAGCTCGCGGTCGGTGATGAACTGGTTGATATCGAAACTTCAAAAATCGTCAATGCAGCGGAATGTCAGGTCGCAGGCACTTTGGTAAGGATCATTGGTGAAGTCGGACAGACATTAAAGGTCGGCATGTTGATGGGTGTTGTCGCTACCGGTGACGCCAGCGAAGCACAGATTGACGATTTTGTAGTCGGGTTTGTGCCCGATGCATCCGGCTCCTCTTTAGCGCAGTCTTCGGATTCCAAAGCGCCTGCTGCACCTGCGGCCCAGGCACAGTCGGTTGCTCGTGATATCCCAGTAGCTACTGCTGCGCCGGTATCTGCTGGCGCTCTGTCGCAAGGGCCAGACGATGCGGGTGTGAATGCTTCTGCTGTCGCGCGACGCATTGCCAGAGCGCATAATATCAACCTCAATAATGTGCCGGCGACCGGCCGCAACGGCCGCGTGTCCAAGCGTGATGTAGAACAGGCGGGTGGAATACAGATTGTGGCAGCTCCTAGATCTAGTGGAGCAAAGCCCGCATCTGAATCACAGCGATCCACAGAGGATGACTCGCATATTGCCTCTACGCCGGTAGCGAGGCGCTTGGCTCGCGCTCTAAACATCAATTTAAACGATGTGACGGCGACGGGTAAACGTGGGCGAGTCAGTAAGGAGGATGTTGAGAAGGCCGCAGTGGTGGAGACGGGTGTAGCCTTCTATCGGGAGCAGAAACTGAGCGGCATGCGTAAGACAATTGCCGCACGCTTGACTGAATCCAAGCAGACCATCCCACATTATCGTGTGAGTGTGGATGTTGAAATTGACAGCCTGTTGCAACAGCGCGCGTATATGAATGGCACGCTGGGTCACAAAATATCCGTCAATGATTTTGTGATTAAAGCGTGTGCCAGTGCATTAGAGCAAGTGCCCGAAGTCAATGTGCAATATGCAGAAGATTGTATTCGACAGTTCGATCAGGTCGATATTTCTATGGCTGTCGCAGTGAAAGGCGGATTGATAACACCCGTTATAAGAAATGTCGGTGCCAAAGGGTTACCGCAAATCGCCGCTGCATCCAGTGATCTGGCACATCGTGCGCAGGCTGGGACACTGGGTGTAGACGAATTTCAGGGAGGTACTTTTAGTATTTCAAACCTTGGCATGTTCGGCGTCGACCAGTTTGACGCCATCATTAATCTTCCACAGGCGGCGATTTTGGCAGTGGCGGCGGGCGTTAAAAAACCTGTTGTGCGTGGTGACAGTATTGTTCCGGCTACGGTGATGCGCGTTTCCTTGTCGGCGGATCATCGCGCTATTGACGGTGCGGTAGCCGCACAGTTTTTGCAGTCATTAAAAGGTTTTCTTGAAAATCCGGCGTCCATGCTTTTATAAACTGGTTGCACATGCCGTGGTCCGCCGAGGCAAAAAAAAGAGATGAAATTATGAGTAATCAAGTACCAATCGCAGAGGGTTTGTTCTCTTGGCCTGCTGTAAAACCCGCGCTGCTGGCTAGTCGCTGTAAACAGTGTGGCGTCGCTGCTTTTCCCGTGGCGAGTTCGTGTATGGCCTGTTCCGGGCAAGACGTCGAAATAGAAGAATTGCCATCGCGTGGGACGCTGTGGACCTGGACCGTACAACAGTTTATGCCGAAAAAACCGTATAGAAGTGATGAGACGCCAGAGACCTTCGTCCCTTACGGCGTAGGTTATCTTGAGCTACCGGGCGGCGTTAGGGTGGAGGGTCGTCTTACGGAAAATGATCCGCAGAAGTTGCAGATTGGCATGGTAATGGACGTTGTGTTTGAACCGTATCGGATCGAGGACAACGGTGATGAGGTGATCAACTTCTTTTTTAGGCCGGTGCAGTAGTCACAGTAAATTTGAATAGCCATAGAATAAACGAGAGATAGAGTCATGGACGTAGCAATAGTTGGCATAGGCATTCACCCCTTCGGTCGCACGCCTGCGCGCAGCGGGCTGCAGCAGGGCGCTTATGCCGCGCGTCTTGCGCTGCAAGATGCCGGCGTTGAATGGCGTGATATTCAGTTCGCTTTTGGCGGCAGTGCCAGTGCAGGCAGTGCTGATGCGCTGGTCAACGAGCTGGGGTTGACCGGCATTCCGTTTATCAATGTCGCCAATGGTTGTGCCACCGGAGGCAGTTCATTGATCTCCGCCTATAACGCCATTAAGTCTGGCGAATACGATGTCGGCATGGTGACGGGCTTTGATAAACACGACCGCGGTGCTTTCAATGCCGATCCAAAGGAGCTTGGTATCGGGGAGTGGTATGGCGAGGTCGGCATGATGATGACGACCCAGTTTTTTGCCATGAAAATTCAGAAGTACATGCACGATCATGCGATTAGCCATAATACGTTGGCCAAGGTGTCCGAAAAAGCGTTTATCAATGGATCTAAAAATCCTAACGCGTGGCGTACTGAGCCCATTAGTGTCGATGAGATTATCAACTCCACCATGGTGAATAACCCTCTTACCAAGTTTATGTTTTGCTCGCCGGCTGAAGGAGGCGTTGCGCTCATTCTTTGTCGGGCAGATCACGCCAAACGTTATACCGATACGCCGGTCTACCTCAAGGGGGCGACGATGAAATCGCGTCGCTTCGGTTCTTTTGAGGTTTTCGCGCCCAGCCAGGCATTGCAGCAGGTCGACGGCCCTACAGTGGACGCGTCAAAAGCGGCCTTTGAGATGGCAGGCGTTGGCCCGAAAGATATGGATGTTATGCAGCTACAGGATACCGAGGTTGGGGCTGAGATCATGCATATGGCTGAGAACGGATTCTGTGAAGACGGTGAACAAGAGGCGCTCATCCAGCAAGGTGCGACTCACATTGGTGGCAGCATGCCCGTGAATACGGATGGCGGCTGTCTTGCCAATGGCGAGCCAATAGGTGCTTCCGGATTGCGGCAGGTTTACGAAAACGTGCTGCAACTGCGCGGGCAGGCCGGTGACCATCAGGTGCCGGATGATCCGAAACTGGCCTATACCCATGTTTACGGCGCGCCCGGTATCAGTGCCATCACAATTTTGCAGCGCTAGCCCATCAGCAAAGAGGTTTGCCCCATGAATGAGAAAGTGAACTTGACGCCGCAACAAATTGCTGCCCGTGATCCGTCAGAGACATTTCAGGACCTTCTCGACCGGGAAAAGGTGGCTGTTCCTGCGGCTCTGCGTGAGAGCACGGATACGTATCTCGGCTCAGAAGATCTTTCTGTAGAGCGTTATATCTCGCAGGAATTTTTTGATCGGGAGGTGGAAAAAGTCTGGCGCAAAACGTGGCAGGTGGCCTGCCGCGAAAGTCGCCTGCGACATTCTGGCGACTACTTTGTATACGACATCGTTAACGATTCTATTGTATTAACACGTGCAGAATCCGGAGAACTGAAAGGGTTCTACAATTCTTGTCTACATCGGGGTCGGGCATTGAAACGCGGTTCTGGACACTCCGAAAACTTACGCTGCCCCTACCACGGATGGACCTGGACGCTCGACGGTGAATTCGATAGTGCGCCATGCCAGTGGGACTTTCCGCATATAAAA
>JAPKBI010000188.1 GCA_028823475.1 Halioglobus sp.
ATCACAGCGATAGCATGCCCACCGTGAAAGGACAGACCCAGCGCCGGCTGCACAAGGCATTTTTGCGTTACCACGATCCAGATAACTGGCCAACATTGCGCCAGGCACTCAAAAAGATGGGCAGAGCCGACCTGATCGGCAATGGTAAACATCAGCTAGTACCTTCACGCCAGCCGGCCAAGCATCACCCCGTAGTCAGCCCGGGCTCCAAGCCTTTCGCTACGCAACACAATGGCGTGGTGCGCGTCCCGCGGCAGTCAAAACGAAACTCTCGGGGGTAAACTGCACCCTATATCACAGTAAACATCTGCCAATATTCACAGGAGAATAGCGATGACTTTTTCACGATTAATTCCCAGCTTTGTATTAATGCTGGTTTGTACTAACGCACTTGCCGGCGCCCCTACTATTGACGCCCCGCTGCCGCTGTTGGCTATCACCGAGCGCGGGGAACTTATCCTGACCGATGATGAGTTCAGCTTCATTCCATGGAGTTCAGAGACCGGCTTAGGGAAAGTGCATGTGATACAGTACTTTGGCGCCAATCTTAAGCACAAAGATATTTTTAAGCCGTTTACTGATCTGCTTCAGACCAGCTTCGAGCCCGGAGCCATTAATGTCACAACCGTCCTTAATCTGGATGCGGCCATGTGGGGCACCACGGGGTTCGTAATGTCTGAGCTGGAAAAAAATAAACGCATGCTCCCTCTGGCCATTATGGTCGTTGACGACAATGGAAGCGGCGTCATTGAGTGGGATTTAGGTAAAGCGGGTACTGGCCTGATTGTGTTGGACCACAAAGGCATTGTGAAGTACTTTTCGCGACAGGCGTTGAATGAAACAGAGATGGCATCAACAGTAGAATTGATGCGCGCAAACATCAAAAAGTAATCATGGCCGATACGCAGCGTCATGTTCAAAAGAAAGTCACAAAAATTCGCAAGGAATTGTTATGAATAAAAAGGTCCTCTACACCATTCTGGTGCTGATAGGGGGCTTTTTTATAGCGGTGCTGATCAGCGTAAATAAGCAAGACATTACAGCGGAACCCTACCAACATCTTGTTCCCTCTGTGCGTGTCATCCGGGTTCAAGCCGCCGCAGAACACCTGATCATTAATTCTCAGGGCACCGTTCAACCGCGCAACCAAAGTGAATTGATTCCCGAGGTGACCGGTCGTGTTGTCTGGATGTCAGCTGCTATGGTCAACGGTGGGGCCTTCCAAAAAAACGAGATCTTGGTGCGCATTGATGAAGCGGATTATCTGACGCTGTTACAGCGAAGTGAGGCTGTATTGAAGCGTTCGGAAGTCGAATATGAGCTATCAAAGAATGAACTTGAACGGGTAGTCAGTCTGCACAAACGCCAGCTTGCCAGCCAACAGCAACTGGATGACGCACGACGCGCGGCGCAAGTCGACGAGGCCTCGCTAAGCGAGGCACAGGCCGGTCTGGAGCAAGCAGAGCGCGATCTTTCTCGCACAAAACTCCATGCCCCTTTTGATGGACTAGTGCGAAATGAACGCGTCAACGTGGGGCAGTTCGTCACCCGCGGAGAGAGCATTGGAACGATCTACGCAACGGACTATGTCGAGGTGCGCTTACCCATCTCTGTCGACCAACTCGGTTTCCTTGGATTGCCTGTATCCACCCGAGGACAAATAACTCCAAAACAGCGTCCGCCTGTGACACTGATCGCAGATTTTGGCGACACGCGCACACTTTGGGAGGGTCAACTGGTAAGACTCGAGGCCGAGTTCGACGAAAGATCCCGCATGGTTTACGGCGTGGTCCGCTTACACCTCGACGATGACGGGGAGAGTCCCCTGCTGCCCGTAGGTCTGTTTGTACAAGCTGAGATTCGGGGTCGCCGAGTGGATCAGGTTATACGACTACCCCGCTCTGCCATGCGCGACGATAATCAGGTATTGGTGGTCGATTCCGACGATCGACTGCACTTCCGTCAAGTGAGCCTGGTACGTCAGGAACACGATGACATTTTGATCAGCAAGGGACTTAAAGGCGGTGAGTTGGTCAGCATTTCACCCATGCAAACCGTGGTTGACGGCATGTTAGTCAAACCCGTTATTGATTAAGTAGATTCTTGCATGCATAAAATCATCCCCTGGTTTATCCATAACGCGGTTGCGGCTAACCTGCTGATGCTAATTTTGGTTATTGGTGGCATTTTGGCACTCCCACAGATTCACCAGGAAGAATTCCCCACTCTCAACGTAGACGCTGTACAAATTCTTACGCCTTACCTCGGGGCCGCACCAGAAGAAGTAGAATCCGCTGTCTGTGTTCGAATAGAGGAAGCGATAAAGGGTAACGAGGGTATCGACAAGATAACCTCACAAGCGTCGGAAGGATTATGCTCCGTCACGGTCGAACTGGTTGCCGGCGTGGACAAAACTAAAATTGCCAACGATATCAAGAATAAAGTCGACGCTATCGATGCTTTCCCGGCAGAGACTGAGCAGCCGATCACGTCCGAAGTGAGCATCATTGCCACCGTATTTGAAATCGTGATCTCGGGACCTGCAGATGAACGCACCCTAAAACTGATCGGCCAGCGTATGCGAGACGACATCGCCGCCCTCCCCGGCGTCTCACAAGTGGCATTGCAGTTTTCCAGACCCTACGAGATTTCAGTGGAGGTCTCTGAGCAGACACTCCGGCGTCACGGACTAACTCTCGCCACGATTGGTGAGGCCATTAAAAGCTCCTCACTCGACATTCCCGGAGGATCAATCAAGACAGACGGCGGTGAAATTTTACTGAGAACCAAAGGCCAGGTCTATCAGGGCAAGGAATTTGAGGATATCGTGGTACTGAGCCGCGCGGACGGCACCATTATCACTCTTGGTGAAATAGCGACCGTGGTCGACGGGTTTGAAGAGAGTGATCTGCAGGCACGCTTTGATGGCTCTCGGGCTGTATCGCTAAAAGTCTCGCGGGTGGGCGAAGAGGACATTATAGAAATTGCAGACCGGGTTAAGGCTTATCTAGAGCAAGCACGCAAGGCCGTCCCCGAGGGCATCGCCATTACGATCTGGCAGGACGAATCCCAAGATCTTGTAGATCGTCTAGACGCCCTATCCCGCAACGCCCGCAGTGGCCTGCTGCTGGTGCTGCTGGTCTTGACCCTGTTCCTGCGCTTTCGCCTAGCACTGTGGGTTGCCGCTGGTGTACCCGTCGCATTACTGGGCACCATTGCGATATTCCCGGCAGTCGGCCTGTCAATCAGCACCGTATCGGTGATGGGCTTTATACTCGTGCTCGGCATCTTAGTGGACGACGCCATTGTTGTAGGCGAACGGGTCTATGCACTCGAACAAGAGGGAACGCCCCGACTAGAGGCCGCAACGAACGGCACCCTGGATGTCTCATTACCTGTCATATTCGGTGTTCTAACGACCATGGCCACCTTTATTCCCATCCTCAATATTCCGGGTCCGATGGGCGGGTTTTATAAGCCCTTGGCCTACACTGTTATTGCCGCTCTCGCTTTCAGTGTTATCGAATCACAGTTGATACTTCCCTCGCACCTAGCACGCCGCGCTGAAGAAATGGAGCCCGGTACAAACCGTGCAATCAATCGATGGCTCGCTCTGCAGGACCGTATTTCAGGTTCGCTGCAAATCATGGCCACCCGGTATTACCAACCGGCAGTAAACCTTGCCCTACAATGGCGCTACCTCACGCTCGCGTCTGGTGTTGTGATTCTAGCGCTAACACTATCCCTGTTCATCAGCGGACGCATGCAATTTCAATTCTTTCCGGCTGTGGAAGGCACCCATTTGTACGCAACTCTGACCATGCCCGAGGGAACGCCTGTAGAGAGCACCGCTTTGGCCGCAAGTCACATTGAGGCTGCAGGAGAACAGTTACGCAAGGAACTGGACCAGGACTTAGAAGAAGGTGAGGCCAGTAAAATTTCTCACGTCATCACTAGCATTGGCTCTTTAATACCCAAGGGCAGTATTGGTGGACCAGGACGTGCAGCAAGCAACCTTGCAGAAATTGGTATCGAGCTCAACCTGCCGGGCAACTATTCCGGTGTATCGACCAGCACCTATGCCAATCGTTGGCGTGAACTGACTGGAGGTATTCCGGATGCTATCGAGCTTGGCTTTACATCGGAGTCTTTCGGTTTCGGCAAGGCCATTTCTATCGAGTTATATGGCAAAGATTTTGACCAATTACGCGATGCAGCAGCGCAATTGCGACTGGCACTGCAAACATATAATGGCGTCATGGACGTCAGCGATTCCTTTCGTGGCGGAAAGCAAGAGATCCAGCTCACCCTGCTGCCCGAGGCCCGCCACCTTGGGCTGAGCCTAAGGGACCTTGGACAACAGGTACGACAGGCATTCTATGGCTACGAGGCGCAACGTATCCAGCGTGGCAAAGACGACATCCGCGTTATGGTAAGGTACCCGGAGGCGGAACGTCGCTCTCTCGGCAACCTGGAGGGCATGCGTATCCGTACCGCAGACGGCGTGGAAGTGCCATTCAACAGCGTCGCGAAAGCAACACTGGGAAGAGGCTATACCACCATTCGCAGAGTTGGCGGGCAACGTGTTGTTACCGTGACCGCAGACGTCAATCGCACAATCACCACACCTGAAGCAATCATCAGTACCGTCCAAAATAACGTGCTGCCGGACATCCTAAGTCGCTATTCCGGTGTCACCTACGGTTTGGCCGGAGAGGCAGAAGAGCGCA
>JAPKBI010000189.1 GCA_028823475.1 Halioglobus sp.
ACCTCCAGATTCCCCTAAGTTTGAACCTGTTGATAGAAATCTTCCAGAAGAAAAGCTTGAAAGCGCGATTACCTCATTATCAGCAGAAAACAGGATGATGACCGCCTTTTATCGCTGGTCCAGCCGTTGACTTGTGTTAGTCGCATGCTAGGCTTATTAACTAGGACTTAATGAATGCGGCGAGCGCGTAGTCTTCTCAATCCAAAGAGGCTCTATCTGCACGGAGCGACAATAAATGCGTAAGACTTTGATCGGGAGTTCACAATGAAAAGACTCTTTTTTTATACCATCTCAATGCTATTTTTTAGCGGTTCGGCCCTCGCCAGCACTACACTTACCGTTACTCATGGACCAACACCAGCGCCCACAATTTTAGATGTGGGAGAGCCTGGTGATTCAGTTGGTGATGTGCGAATTTGGAGGTTTAGAGCCAAGTCGTCTAATAATAAGGCCGTAATGATGGATTGGTTGATGACTACCACCGGTTATGCCAAGCATACGACGGAGTTGGAAAGTCGCATAACACTGTCTGTGGTTTCTTTCGATGATAAAGGCAAAGACACGATTCAGCTTCAGGGCGTTGGTCTGTATCCGATCGCTGGATCGACGTTAAAGATGGAGGCAACTCTGCAGCGGGCAGTGATTGGAGGAACCGGCAAATATGCAGGTGCTAGTGGTACTGTTACATCCGCGCATTTGACTGATGGTTCCTGGCAGCATGTCTTTGATCTAGAGTAAGTCTGCAGCGGTATCAAAAATCGTTATACGTGGAACACCTAGTAATGAAGTTGCCCCTTGGATTCATGATGTACCCAGCGTCCACGCCGATATGTGAGTGCTGGACTTAACTCTCGATAAACCACTGCATAGGATGGATTAAATGTCTGAGAATATCACCACCGTAGGATCGTATCTCGCTTCTCGATTGGAAGAAATCGGCTTGCAGCATTACTTTGCCGTCCCGGGCGATTTTAACCTCGTTTTGCTGGATAAGATGCTGGAAAATGAGGATCTTCAGATGATTTCCTGCTGCAACGAACTAAATGCCGGCTATGCTGCCGATGGTTATGCAAGAGCGACGGGGGGAGCGAGCGCTGTATTCGTAACCTTTAGCGTTGGCGGTTTGAGCCTGCTTAACGCTATCGCGGGTGCGTATGCAGAAGATTTGCCTGTTATTGCAGTTTCAGGTGGTCCCAATACAAATTCAGAAGCAGAATTTGAAAGGTTACACCATACGCTAGGCGGCCTAGATTACGATTATCCGCGTGCGATGTTTTCGAAAGTGACCGCAGAGGCCGTGACGATTAGGGATCCTCGTGAAGCACCGGAACAAATCGATCATGCTATTGAAACAGCACTCCGATTTCGCAAGCCTGTTTACATAGAGATTGCCTGTAATATCGCCTCAGCCATTACCTCAGAACCGACAGCGCGATCCTTCGGCGGTCCAACGACGAGTGACCCACTTGCGCTGAAGTGCGCCGTTGAAAAAGCAGCCGAATTACTTAATGCAGCGATCAAACCTGTTTTGGTGTCAGGTGTTAAGCTTCGTGCTTTTGCGGCAGAATCACAGTTTCATACATTGGCGGATGTGTCCGGTTATGCGATCGCCAGTATGCCTAATGCAAAAGGTTTTTTTGACGAGCAACACCCGCATTATATGGGGACGTACTGGGGGCCGGTGGGTTCGCCCGGCTGTGGCGAGATTGTCGAGTCTGCAGACTTGTGCCTCTTTGCGGGGCCTACGTTTACTGACTATACAACAGCGGGGCATGCAACATTGGTCGATCAGACAAAAATGATTCAAGCCCTTCCCAACAGTGTTGTCTTTCCTAGCCAGACGTTTAGCAATGTCAAATTAGCAGAATTTCTTGAACACCTCGCCGCAAAAATAAAGCCGAACGATACTGCGCTGGTCGCCTATAAACGGATTCAGGAGGTTGCCGCTGCTCTATCTCCGGGCATGCCAGAGACGCCTCTTTCGACCCGCCAATTGTTTGCGAGGATTCAACAGATGTTGGGGCCGGACTCGACAGTCTTGGCGGAAACTGGTGACTCCTGGTTTAACGGGATGCAACTCGAACTCCCCACGGGATCGCGATTTGAAGTGCAAATGCAGTATGGGTCGATTGGTTGGTCTGTTGGCGCCACTCTCGGGTACAGTATCGGCGCGCCAGATCGTCGGCCGATTGCTTTGATCGGCGATGGATCATTTCAATTGACGGCGCAAGAAGTGTCTACGATTATTCGTTATGGACTGAAACCTATTATCTTTGTAATGAATAATGGTGGATATACCATCGAAGTGGAAATACATGATGGCCCGTATAATACGATAAAAAATTGGAATTATGCTGATTTGGTTAATGTGTTCAATGCAGACGATGGCAATGGTTGCAGTTTCAAGGCGGCAACAGAGGGCGAGCTTGACGATGCCATTAAAGCGGCCGTGTCGCATGATGGTCCTGTTCTGATTGAAGTGATTATAGATCGTGATGACTGCAATAAGAATCTGCTGGTCTGGGGAGGGCATGTGGGAAAGAACAATGGTCGTCCTCCGCGATTGAAATGAGCAGACAAATATAACCGGCGATCTACCGTTGATGCTAAAGGCGTACTTTTAACTGCCAACCGCAAGAAGAAAAATCGTATCTTCTACAGGCCGGTGTATTTTTCCTGCGATCTGAACGTTAGTGTGGCCCAAAGCCGTTTTTTGCCCGGCTTCGACGCCACAGCCGTTGCATTGATTTACAGGTTGGGAAAAAGTCAGAGGTAGCGGCTTAATTCTGTCATTATTCTGCGTGCTCTAGTCCCCATGCCTAAATTATGCAGAGCTCTTTTTTATACCGCCGAGAAATAGTTTGATACTCTTAGCGGCTAATTCGTTGGTATAGGAGAATTGTCATGGCGCAACTTCAGGATAAAGTCGCTATTATTACAGGTGCAGCACGTGGTCTCGGCCGGGCCTACGCAGAGGCTATGGCGCGTGAGGGCGCTGCTATCTTTGCCTGTGATGTTAACAGTTGTGATGAAACAGTGGCGGCTATTGTCGCGATGGGCGGTCGGGCCGAGGCCGCTGTGACTGACATCGCGAGTATGTCCAGTTGCACCGCGATGGCAGAGCAGGCCGTTAGCGCATTCGGGAAAATCGATGTGCTGGTCAATAACGCTGCGCTTTACGGTGGCCTCAAGGGTGCCCGCTTTGAGCAACTGGATGAAGCGCAATGGGATGCCGTGATGAACATTAACGTCAAAGGGTTGTGGCAGTGCTGTAAGGCGGTAGTCGATCCGATGCGCGCCGCCGGTGGTGGCTCCATTATTAATATTTCGTCGCTGGCGGCGGTCTATGGCCTGCCCTATGGCATGGACTATGTGGCATCCAAGGCGGCGGTGATTGGAATGACGCGTGCCATGGCTCGGGAGTTAGGTAAGGATCGGATTCGCGTGAATGCGGTAGCGCCATCAGCGGTGATGACGGAAGGCACTGAAGAATTTTTTGGCGAGAAGCTGGAGAAAGCTAAACAGGTAATCGCCGCCGGACAGCTGATACAGCGCAATCTTCAAACAGAGGATCTGACCGGAACGATTGTCTACCTCGCATCTGATAGCAGTGCATTCGTGACCGGACAAACACATATGGTCGATGGTGGTTCGTGGTTTCTCTAGTCCCACCCAAAAACTTTTCTGAGGATACATACCGTGGCGATTAATCAAACCTATCCCGAAATTCGAGCGGCTGTGTCCAGCCTGTGCTCGCAGTATCAGGGTGATTATTGGCGAAAGATGGATGCTGCAAAAGCGTACCCCACTGAATTTGTTCAGGCTCTGACAACGGCGGGCTATCTTGCGACGCTGATCCCGGAGAACTACGGCGGCTCCGGTCTGCCCCTCGGAGCGGGTTGTGCTGTCCTTGAGGAGGTGCATCGAAGCGGTGGCAATGGGGCGGCCTGCCATGCACAGATGTACACCATGGGCACTCTGTTACGCCATGGCAGTGAAGAACAGAAAGAGCAGTTTCTGCCGGCCATTGCTGATGGTAGTTTGCGTCTGCAAACGTTTGCCGTGACAGAGCCTGCCAGTGGTACCGATACGTCGCGTATTCGTACAAACGCTGTGCGTGACGGGGAGGACTATGTCATCAATGGCCAGAAGGTCTTTATTTCTCGCGCCGAGCACTCCGACTTAATGATACTGCTGGTCAGAACCACGCCTAGGGACCAGTGCGTCAAGCATACCGATGGTATGTCTGTGCTGTTGGTCGATATGCGCGAAGCGGTGGGTAATGGCCTGACCATAAAATCTATTGAAACAATGATGAATCATGCCAGCACCGAATTATTTTTTGATGATCTGAGGGTTCCCGCCTGCAACTTGATCGGTAAAGAGGGTCAGGGCTTTAAGTGTATTCTTGACGGCATGAACGCTGAACGTATTCTGATCGCAGCCGAGTGTATTGGTGATGCTCGCTGGTTTACGGCCAGGTCGGCAGATTATGCGCGCGAACGTACCGTATTTGACCGCCCCATCGGGGTCAATCAGGGGATTCAATTTCCTATCGCCAAAGCGTATATCCAGACCGAGGCAGCTGCGCTGATGGTGCAGCAGGCGGCTGATTTATACGACGCTGGCAGCCCTGCAGGATCAGAAGCTAATATGGCAAAACTGCTGGCTTCAGAGGCAGCATGGGCCGCGGGAGACACCTGCATTCAGACGCATGG
>JAPKBI010000190.1 GCA_028823475.1 Halioglobus sp.
CCGAAACTGCAGTGCTGTTAGCCTCCGACGTGGGCGCTGGCATCACTGGTGCTACCTGGAGCGTTGATGGCGGCACCGCGCCGTATTAGCGTCGCAGGACCATGTTCATAGTTGTTAGCGCCTTATACGAAACGCATCCATTTCGTATAAGGCGGTCACCTCTAGCGATAGCCTGTAAATCAACAAATCGCCAGCTTTATAGTCATGGACCATCTAAGTAAGAGCGACGTCACGGTGGCCGAAAAGCTGGTGCAACCAGGGGACTCTCGAATTGATTTGATCGTTAGAAGCCGTAGTTTATTTTCCTTATTCTTTTCTTCTTTAGCCGATCCGATGCACTCCTGATGCTGTTGTGAGGGGGAGTTGCAAGTTTTTTCGGCGATGGGTGGCTGATTATCGATGCGGTATAAGATGCTGCTAGATTGCCATCAGTCCTCAAGTTATATCCAAACGCTCCGGTGCAGTTCTTACTGAACCACAAAGTGGTTCCAAGAAATGGGGGCCACAGACAATACATGAACTGTTCAGCCGCATCCAAAATTGATAGAAACCAAGTCGCTAGAGGAGTGTAGCTGTGGCCACAGTAATATTCATAAGGGCTAGATTACTTGCGATTTTTATCAAAATCTCAGAGGTATACAGCTCGTTTACAGCGACATATTGGTGATTTTATGGAGAGGCATTGCCGCCACATAATACTGTACATATCATGCGCATAGAATATGCTTCGTCGAGAGAAGGAAGCGTAGATTGTAGAAAAAGAAAATATCTAAAAAAGCGAAAGATAAAGAAACAAATGGTAGAGAAACTCTAGACCAGTTCCGGGCCTTTAAGTTAACTGACGGATCACATTTGACCGGCTCTAGAATGTTAAATTTTCAGTAATCGTTCCCATTCAGGGAGTCATTTTAGCTCCAAGATATAGGATGTCTTTATGAAAATTGGTCTCGCGCTCGCTCTGGGTCTTGGTCTGTTGGTTAGTGGATGCGCTCCGGACGTCGACGTCGACTATTCAGGTCCTACGGATGACTGGCCGCAAGCGGGCGGTGCCCGAGGCGGCGGTCATTACTCAGAGGTCACCCAGATCACGAAAGATAATGTCGGGGATCTCAAGATTGCATGGTCCCATCGTTCAGGCGACTACCACGAAGGCGGGAATACCATAGATGGGGTTGTCGAGGGTGAGCCCTTTCAGACTTCTTTGCAGGTCACGCCGGTTTTGTTTGACGGAACGCTCTTTTACTGTACGCCCTACAACCGTGTGTTCGCCCTTGACCCCAACACTGGAGTTGAGCGCTGGTCTTATGACCCGGAAGTTGCAGAAGAAAATCGCGGCGGACCATGTCGAGGGGTGGCCACCTGGGCAAGCAGTCAGGTTCCAGTCGGCGGTGCTTGCCAAACACGAATTCTTACAGGCACGGTAGACGGTCGTTTGATCGCGCTTGATGCCAAGTCAGGTCAACCCTGTGAAGACTTTGGCAACGATGGGGCGGTAAACGTCCTTGAGGGGTTGGGCGAACATCCTCTTGGTGAGTACAAGCTGACGACACCGGGCGGGATTATCGATGACGTGATCGTGATCGGTGGTGCGATTTCTGACAATCTGAAGACCACGGTCCCAGGTGGGGTTGTGCGCGCCTACGACCTAAATAATGGCGAACTCCTATGGTACTGGGATCCAATTCATCCGGGACAAGAGCCGATACTGGAAGGAGACGAACAAAAATACCAACGCGGCACGAGCAATGTCTGGTCTTATATCTCCACAGATGAAGAGCTTGGCCTTGTGTATGTGCCTACGGGTAACACGTCTCCCGATTACTTTGGTGGTCATCGTGACGGCCTTGACTACTATTCGAGTTCGATCGTCGCGCTTGATGCGAAGACCGGCAAGGTGCGGTGGCACTTTCAAACGGTTCACCACGATCTTTGGGATTATGACCTACCGTCTCAGCCCACGCTTTTTGAGCTCACGATTGATGGAGTGGTCGTAAAAGCGCTGGCGCAGACAACCAAGATGGGGCATGTGTTTGTGTTGGATCGCACAAACGGCGAGCCGATCTATGGTGTCGAGGAAAGATCCGTTCCCCAGGGCGCCGTTGCGGGCGATTTCACGGCGCCAACTCAACCTTTTCCCATTAGGCCACGTAATCTAATTGACTCTGAATTTTCGGCAGAAGATGTTTGGGGTTTTACGCCTTGGGATCTTGGCGCCTGCCGCGACATGATGGGTAGTATCCGTACTGAGGGTCTCTTCACGCCGCCTAGCTTGCAAGGGTCCATTCACTACCCTAGCGCCGTTGGCGGGCAGAATTGGGGTGGACCTGCGGTGGATCCCGAACGTGGACTGCTAATTGTCAACTCCCTGCACATGGCCAGCATCATTCAGCTGGTACCCCGTGCGGAGTGCGAGGTGGCCGAGACAAAGCGTCTCGAGGATTCGTTGGGGTCAAAGTATGCAATGCTCGAAGAGAGCGCAGGCACACCATATTGCGATGTACGTTGGATGGGCTTCTTCTCACCGCTGGAGGTACCATGCACACCTCCTCCATGGGGCACTATTGCGGGCATCGACTTGCAGGCGGGCGAAGTCGTTTGGCAGGTGCCGTTGGGTACGTCGCGTGACCTGGCGCCGTTTCCTTTATGGTTCATCGATGGTGCGCCTAACATGGGCGGACCGATCACGACGGCTTCTGGACTCACTTTTATCGCAGCCACCTCAGACTTTTTCCTACGTGCGTTTGATAGCGCAACGGGTGTTGAGCTTTGGAAAGGCCGCCTGCCCACTGGCGGACAGGCGACACCAATGACCTACCGCATGGGCCCGGACGACAAGCAATACGTCGTCATCGCAGCCGGTGGCCATTGGGGATTGGGAACGCCGCCCGGCGATCACATTATTGCTTTTGCGCTACCCGATTAAAAAGGCTCGGGGAATTACTGCTTAGCGTATTTATGGCGCATACCAGTTAAATTAAGGGCAATGATTAAGGAGAAGAAAAAAATCAAAAACGTCGTGAAGCGGGTGGCGTTAACTCAAAATATCTCTTAGAGTTATTCTTCAAAAAGTGATGCCGACCTAGATTGATTTTTAGGCTGCGGCATGGCTTTCCAGCAACGGTTGGCGCCGCTGAGTTGGTCAACTTATTAATATCCATCAAAACGGAGAAACTCCATGGATCTAAACAAAGCCGAAATGCTGCGAATGTTTGAACAAATGACCCGCATCCGCGAATTTGATGAGCGGGCAGGCCTGTTAATGGAGCAAGCTAGAGTTCATGGCTCGGTCCATCTCTATTGTGGCGAAGAGGCAATCGCCGTAGGCGTCTGTGAAGCCCTAAATGACGACGATTATATTACGTCTACCCACCGTGGTCATGGGCACCTTATTGCCAAGGGTGGTGATGTGGATCGTATGTATGCTGAGTTGTTTGCGAAGGCAACGGGATACAACGGCGGTAAGGGCGGTTCCATGCACATGGCGGCTTTGGACCTCGGCATCATTGGTGCCAACGGGATAGTTGCCGCGGGTCTACCCATAGGGCTAGGAGTAGCTTTCGCTAGCCAATACCAAGAGAACGATCGCGTCACGGTCTGTTTCTTCGGCGACGGCGCCACCAATGAAGGGGCATTTCATGAAGCCATGAATATGGCCGCCATACTCAAAGCCCCCATGGTATTTGTTTGCGAAAACAATGGTTATGGCGAGTGGTCCAGTGCTGCATCGACAACTTCGGTGGCCGATATTGTCGATCGAGCAGCATCTTACGGTATAGCAGGTGCCATGGTGGATGGTATGGATATCGCAGCTGTGCACGAAGCGGCAATAGAGGCCGTTGCTCGTGCTCGCAGCGGCGCTGGGCCAACGTTGCTGGAGTGCAAAACCTACCGTTTCTACGATCATGTTGGCCGCGACTTCGGAGTACTACAACGGGACCCGGATGAGATCGCACGGTGGCGTGCGCGTGACCCCATAAAGCAATGGCGGGAGACACTCATTACCCAAGGTGTGTTTGATGACAATACGGCAGACGCTATCACAGCGCGTATTGCTGCAGACATGGAGCGTGCGATTGCCGCTGCTGAGCAGGCGCCGAATCCACACCCTGATGCCTTATATGAAGATGTTTACTCGGAGTCTACAGTATGACTAACAAAACAATGACTGCAGCCATTAACGAGGCTATTGATCAGGAAATGAGCCGAGACGATAGGGTCTTTGTTGCTGGCGAAGACGTGCGAGTTGGTGGCCCCTTTGGAACCGAAGCGGGTCTGCATGCTAAATACGGGGACAAGCGAATTCTTAATACCGCCATTTCTGAATTAGCGCTTACGGGTATCGGTGTAGGTGCCGCAGCAGTTGGGCTTCGGCCCATTATTGAAATCATGATTATGGATTTTGTCGCAGTTGGTATGGATCAAATCGTTAACCAGATGGCTAAGATGAAGTACATGCTGGGTGGCCAAGCTACCCTACCTATTGTGGTTACTACATTCGCTGGAATCGATAGCAGTAGTGCGGCCCAGCATTCCGGCAGCTTAGAGGCCTGGTTCTGTCACGTACCCGGTTTGAAAGTGGTCATGCCCTCCAATGCTTACGACGCTAAAGGGCTTTTAACTGCCTCTATTAGAGACGACAACCCGGTAATGTTCATTAACAACAAACGCTGCATGTCGTCCATTATGGAGGTGCCTGACGAA
>JAPKBI010000191.1 GCA_028823475.1 Halioglobus sp.
CTGGTCGCCGCCCGCCATCGCCTGTCCCAGAACAAAGTGATCCTGCAACCGGTGCCCGGAAAACTGTTCCATGAAAACTTCTTAACCATGCTACACGGCACTGCACCGACCAAGGAACAAGTGCGTATGCTAGATGCTGCTCAGATCTTGCAAATGGAACACAGTTACAACTGCGGGACCTTTGCCGGTCGCGTCTGCGCCAGCACCCTCGCACCGATCCAGTCTTGCATATCAGCCTCTATCGGTACGTTATTCGGTAAATTACACGGCGGCGCCGATCAGGCCGCGCTGGAAATGGCCATAGCAATCGGCAGCCCTGAGAAGGCTGATGCCTATGTCAAAGAGTGCCTCGCGAACAAAGTCAAAATCATGGGCATGGGTCACCGCGAATACCGCACTGTTGACCCCCGCGCTAAGATTCTCAAGCCGATGGCAGTAGAATTGTGCAAGGATAAAGAGAGCAAAAATCTACTGGCCACGCTGGTCGCCGTAGAGGATGCCTGCCAGCGCGAATTTGCCAACAAGGACAAGGAAATCTGGGCCAATGTGGAGTTCTATAAGGGCGCGGTATTTCACAGCCTCGGTATTTCCACTCCCAATTTCACCGCTATGTTCGCCATGTCGCGCGTCTATGGCTATATTGCCCACTTCCTGGAATTCCGCCGCGATAGTCGCCTCATTCGACCGCGCGCACGCTACATCGGTCCTGCTGTTAGTCCACGGAAAAAATCCGCCGCCTAAATCGACGGCGGTACTGCCGCTGCCAGCGGCACCTCACCCTCTGCGATACAATACGAAGTCTTCGCAACGACGTGCGTATACCTTATCGTTGCTCGGGTTTAGTGTCATAATGCTTGCCACTGCCACCGAGCGCTTCTGCACGTTTTTGGATTGAACCGACCCTATGCGATTTGGCGTACTTAAATTTTTATGCCTTGTTCTCACCTTCCTTGCCCTGTTGGCCTGCGGCGCCCGTGAATCCAATGTCGTGCAGGGCAATCGCGATGGCATATTGCACTTCGGAAATGGCGCAGAACCACAGGGCTTGGATCCTCATGTTGTGACCGGAATTCCAGAAAGCCTGATTATTAATGCGCTCTTCGAAGGACTTACGGTCAAAAATCCGCACACCCTGGAATCGGAGCCCGGTGTAGCACAACGCTGGGACATCAGCGACGATGGCCTGACGATTACATTTCACCTCAACCCTGAGGCCAAGTGGTCCAACGGCGACCCCATGAACGCCGAGGATTATGTCTGGTCATGGCGGCGCGCGCTGAATCCCGCTATGGGTAATCAGTACGGTTATATGCTTTACCCACTGAAAAACGCCGAAGAGTTTGCCACCGGAAAAATACAAGACTTCTCTGACGTCGGCGTCAAAGCTGTCGATGAACACACCCTACAGGTGAAACTCAATACACCCACGCCCTATTTCATACAACTCATGGACCATCACAGCACCTTCGCGCTGCACCGGCCTACCATCGAAAAGCACGGTAAAGCCACTGACCGCTTTACGCCTTGGACCAGAGTCGAGAATATCGTCAGTAATGGCGCTTTCCGCCTCAAGGACTGGCAACTAAACCGCCGCCTAAGTGTTGAAAAAAGTGACACCTATTGGGACCGAGACCGAGTGCAACTTAACGGTATTGTGTTCTATCCCACAGAAAATATTGCCAGTGAAGAACGCATGTTTCGGGTGGAACAACTGCATTACACGCAGACCATTCCGCTAGAGAAAATCCCCGTGTATCGCGCAATGAAAGACAGCCCGTATGCCAACGCACCCTATCTCGGCACGTACTACTATCTTCTCAATATCAATGAACCACCGCTGGATGATGTGCGCGTGCGGCAGGCACTTTCCATGGCACTGGATCGCGAACGTCTCAACAATACCGTGCTACACAAAAGTAATGTGCCCGCCTACAGCATTACGCCTCCCGGCACTTTGGGCTACCAGCCACCCAAAGTGTTCGACCACAATATAGAAGCCGCGCGGGAGCTACTGGCAGAGGCGGGTTATCCTAACGGTAAAGGATGGCCGGGACTGGAACTCACCTATAACACCAGTGAAAGTCATCTGAAAATCGCAGTGGCGCTGCAACAGATGTGGAAAGACGCACTCAACATCGACATCACGCTCACCAACCAAGAGTGGAAGGTCTATCTCGACTCAGTGGACCAGATGGATTTCCAGATGGCGCGACGCGGATGGATAGGGGACTATGTTGACCCCAACAATTTCCTCGACCTGTTCCTGTGCGACGGCGGCAACAACAGCACTGGTTTTTGCGACCCTGACTATGACGATATGATCCAGCGCCAAGCGCCGCAAGCCAATTCGCGGGCGGAGCGCTACGCGATCTTCCACCAGGCAGAAACACGGCTTATGGAACAGATGCCTATCATCCCTATCTACACCTACACCAGCAATCACCTGATCCACCCCAGTGTACAGGGCTTGCCACCCAACCTGATGGATTACGTAAACTTCAGATACATCTGGCTGGATAAAAATCAGGAAGTCGTTGAGTAATGTGGCGGTTTATCGGCTCTCGTCTGTTACAGGCCATTCCAGTATTACTGGTGGTCATTACCGTAACTTTTTTCCTCATCCGAGTGGCACCAGGCGGACCCTTCGATAGCGAAAAAGCCGTTGTCCCAGAGGTCAAGGCGGCACTTGAAGCCCAATACCGATTAAACCTTACGCTGTTTCAGCAATACACCGCCTACCTGGGTGATCTGTCCCATGGGGACCTAGGACCCTCCTTTAAATATCCCGGGCGAAGCGTCAACGAACTCATTGCCGCAGGATTTCCTGTCACCGCAGAACTTGCTTTATACGCACTGCTGGTGGCACTAGTGATCGGGGGTATTGCCGGAGTAGTCGCGTCACTGAAGCCCAATACTGCGCAGGACTATATCCCTATGTCCGTTGCCATGATCGGCATCTGCGTGCCGTCACTTCTGCTCGGACCGATACTGATATTAGTGTTTGGCGTCTATCTGGATTGGCTGCCTGTTTCAGGCTGGGGCGACAGTCCGGGAGACAAAGTATTGCCAGCAATTACACTGGGGGCTGCCTACGCAGCCTATATAGCCAGACTCAGTCGGGCCGGAATGCTAGAAGTGATGTCGCAGGATTATATTCGTACTGCCCGCGCCAAGGGCTTGCCCGAATGGCAGGTGGTTAGCCGTCACGCCCTGCGCGGCGGAATGATTCCGGTTGTAGCATTTCTGGGACCGGCCTTCGCGGGGTTGCTGTCAGGTTCCTTTGTAGTTGAAACCATCTTCCAGATACCCGGCCTCGGTCGCTTCTATGTACAGGCCGCCTTCAATCGCGACTACACCATGATCCTTGGCTCTACGGTATTTCTGGCAACCCTCATCGTAGTGTTCAATCTGCTGTCCGACATCCTGGCCGCTTGGATGAATCCGCGCCTGCGTAATCAGTTGAGGGCGCAGTAGTGGCCACACCTAAAATCAATGATGTCGCGCAGGCTGAACAGGGGACGTCGCTATGGCGGGACGCTTGGCTGCGCTTGCGCCGCAATCGGCTAGCCGTGTTAGGGCTAACGGTGCTGTTGCTGTTCATTTTTATTGCTGCTGTCACACCCTGGATTGCGCCTTATGATTACGCACAGCAGGACTTGGAGCTAGGCGCTGCGCCACCGTCTGCAGCACATTGGCTGGGTACAGATATTTTCGGCCGCGACCTGCTCACACAAATTATGTTCGGTGGGCGTATCTCCTTGGCAGTAGGGTTTATCGCCACAGCCGTGGCCCTGCTGATTGGCGTAACCTGGGGTGCCATTGCTGGGTACATGGGCGGTCGCGTGGACGCGGTCATGATGCGTCTAGTAGACATCATCTATGCCTTACCCTTTATGATTTTTATTGTGTTATTGATGGTGGTATTCGGTCGCAATATGCTGCTGCTGTTCCTTGCGATCGGCGCCGTAGAGTGGCTGACCATGGCGCGTATTATGCGCTCACAAGTACAGTCCCTGCGCCAACAGGAATTTGTTGAGGCGGCGATCTCCCTCGGCCTACCGACCGCCGCCATTATTCGTCGCCACCTAATCCCCAATGCACTAGGGCCCATTATCGTGTACACCACGCTAACCATTCCCAGCGTCATGTTGTTGGAAGCCTTTCTCAGTTTCTTGGGCTTAGGCGTGCAGCCCCCCGAGACATCATGGGGACTACTCATTTCATATGGCGCAGAATCTATGGAGGAGTATCCCTGGCTATTATTGTTTCCTGGTCTTGCTCTGACGCTGACACTGTTTTCGCTCAATTTCCTCGGTGACGGACTGCGCGACGCGCTGGACGTGCGCGGCGCAAAGGACTGATCCGGTGCTTGAAGTACACAATCTAAGCGTCAGTTTCGTCACACGGATGGGGACCAACAAGGCCGTAGACAATGTCAGTTTCAGCGTAGAGTCCGGCAAGATCACTGCCATTATTGGTGAATCAGGCTCGGGCAAATCAGTGGCCTGCTGCAGCCTGTTAGGACTTATTCCACGTCCACCGGGACGCATCGATAGCGGCCGCGCCCTGTTCCAAGGTCAGGACCTGCTGCAGCTCAGTGAGGCCCAACTGCGCAAAATTCGTGGCCGCGACATCGCCATGGTGTTTCAGGACCCCATGACCTGCCTCAACCCCTACATGACCGTTGGCGATCAGTTGA
>JAPKBI010000192.1 GCA_028823475.1 Halioglobus sp.
AGATACCCCAGAGCAGTAAAAAACAAAGCGCAGCGCAGCGGCTCGCTAACCAGCCCTCTCAGGGCATCGCGATAACATAACAACTGATCTAAATAAGTTGCGCTTTCTCTCGCTGCAAAAACATGCAGAGTCTCTTCTGGAGCAGGTCGACTGCTCTTATAATCAACAATCCAGCGTTCTCCTGTCACATTGTCGACAAAACTGCGGTCTATGATAATGTCACGAATGCGACCGCGCCCGTCAACCACCGTCAGTGGCCATTCACTGCGTGCATCAATGTGGTCATTGGATAATACCCATCGCCCGCTACTAGCGACTTGCAGTGATTGAGTTAAAGAACTCACAACCTGTTTAAGCGCGCCCTCAAGTACACCGCCCGACAAACCTTTTTGCCGCAGCGTCATTCGCCAACGTCGCCGATCTTGGGCGCTGATCTCTATGGGCAGAACTGAGCGAGCTGATAATTGCTCGAGCGCAAGGTGCACAACCGTGCCAATACTGCGCTCGACATGGTTGTCATCGCGCGAGGAAATATCGTTAATGTCTGTAATGTCTGGGGCTGAAGTCGGGTAGGAAGAACCAGTTTTCACCTGCGTGGCATCACGTCGCAGTCGCGTCAATAGGCGTTCGCTTGTCACTGAACTGGAAGCGATCGACGCAGTGGAACAATCATGAACCGTCATCTGATGTTGCACGGTGTTCCATATGGGACTCAATAAGGTTTGCTTTGACGGCTCACGAGGCAACCCGGTTTTTTCTTCATACTTGAAGCTCCACGTCAGTAAAAGGTGGCTCACTGCGCGTGTCGTGCCCACGTACAAAAGACGAGTCGCTTCCAATAGCGATTTGTCCTGACGCTGTGCACGAAGGTAGTTGTAAAGCGTCGGGGCATCATCGGCACTGTGATCGTCAGCGGCGAGTAAAAAGGAACGGTTGCCCTGCGCGTCACTGTGCTCGTCCCAGAGTAGTATTTCCCGGCCATCGCTGCGCGGCGCTCGGTCTAGCTGTGGAATAATGACACGGTCAAACTCCAGCCCCTTAGCTTTGTGCAGCGTCATCAGGTTGACTTTACTGTCCGGATTTCCTGCACGCATATAGCGTTTCTGTAGGCGCACTACTAGCCAATCGACATCAAGGCCCACGCCCTCTCCTTCCGCTAATTCAAGTAACTGTAGAAAATTTTCTGCATCCTCCAAACCTTCGACTTCCGCAGCACACGCGGGGCCGCCAAGCTCGACCCAGGCCTGCTCGACCCACACTCGCAATCCAAGTCGATCACGTTTTGCTCTGGCCTCGGCAAGTACGGGGAGTGTGTGCCGTAATCTCACACTAGCGTCATCACTGATGACCCGTTGCAGTTCAGCGCTGTGCAGACAAGACCAGACCGAGCTGTGCGGTGCCGCGTCGCCACAACGGGTAACGGACAATAAATCAGCCAATTGCAGCCCACACCATGGCGCGCGCAATAGCGCTACCCAGGCCAGTCGGTCGGCGTCACTGGCAAGGGCACGACAGAGAGTCAACATGTCAGCGACCACGGGAGAACTGGCCAGGCTGTCCAAATCTGGCGCGTTATAACTGACGCCTGATTGTCTGAGACGCTTGATGATTGGCTGTAGATGACTTCTGGTTCGCCCCAGCACGGCGATGGTATCGCGCCCGTGTTTGACACATTCTGCAATTCTCGCGCAGATATACTCGACCTCGTGAGCACGAGCGTCCTCACCGCTAAAAGCCTGTATCTCGACAGGCCGTTGTTGTCCCTGCGCACGCACAGCATTAGCTGAGCTGAAGCTGACCTGAGCTCGGTCAACATCATTACTTGCGGGAAAGGCCTGGCTAAATGTCAGGTTAATCCAGTCTACCAGGCCTTTATCCGAGCGAAAGTTGCAGCGCAGCTCCAAATGCTGGAGTGCCACGCCGTTAAACCCCTCCTGTCGAGCCTTTAGAAACAGGCCAATGTTGGCGCCGCGAAATCCGTAGATGGATTGCATGCCGTCACCAACGATCATCAATGTCCGGCTGGCGTCTGGATTCTCAGCATTGTACTCACCCCACCCACGCGTGAGCTTGTGCAAAATCTCGTATTGATTAATGGCCGTATCCTGAAATTCATCAACCAATATATGCTCAATCTGATAATCGAGACGCAGCGCCAGCTCGGTGGGTGCGTCATCTTCCCCCAGTGCCAACAGAGCAGATTGTGTTACCTGACTATAATCCACTACACCATGCTTTCGAAAAACGAGTAAAAGCTGCGCTGCGAGCATGGGAAGTAAACGCGACAGGTGTAAGACCAGTTGCCAGGAGATACTGTCTTTTTGAATCGCCGGCAGGATTCCAATAGCCGCTAAACGATCTTCTAAGCCGTCTAACTGCTGCAACTCAATCAGCGCGGATTTAAGCTCTTTTTTGCGCTGCTCAAGTTCACCCTTGCCAGCGGGAAAGCCCTGTCGCTTGGTGATATTTTTGCGCCAGCTTCCGCCTTGCGTCATAAGCAGATTTTTGAGACTGCGCCAGCCGGACAAATCAGTCGCTGACGTTCCGGGAAAATTTGATGGTATCGGTTCTGACAAGTTAGTCGCAGAAAATTGCATCAGCTCCAGCAAGCCAGCCTCATAAGGCACCAATAGAGACGCCAGCGCAGCGAGTTCGTCATGCACCAGTAACTCGACGGTCTTTACGAGATAGGCGCCAGAGGCTTCCGGCTCATGATGTACTCTAATATATTCATGCCACTGTTCCCGGCGGCTCAGCATCGAAACCAATAATTCCTGTAAGCGGTCCCAATTATTGTCAAAATGCAGTAGCAACGCCGTAAGGTCAGCGGCCAAAGGGTGGTCTTCGTCTAGCAGCTTGTATAACTCTACTACCGCTTCACAATAAAGCTGTGAAGAGTCGCCCATAACGTCAGCCTGACCACCAAACTGGCTCAGTACAGGCATCTGCCGGGTGAGCCCCGCACAAAAACTGTCGATTGTTTTAATATTGAAGCGCGAGACATCGCGCAGCAGGTGCCAACCGTAGTGCTCATCGGCCTGCAGTGCCTGTTCAGCGAGTGATCGTGTTACCTGCTGGTGTGGAGTATCACAGGGAGTCCCCTCTCGGGCAGACTGCAGTGCCGTCATCACCCGCTCGCGCATTTCCGCTGCCGCCTTGCGGGTAAATGTTATCGCCAGCACTTGTTCGGGACGCCGAACTCTAGGCAGCAAACTCAGATAACGCTGAATTAATAATTCAGTTTTACCCGACCCAGCCGGAGCGCTGACACAAAAACTGCGCGTGGGATCTATTGCCGCCGCGCGGGCTGGCGCATCGATGACGCCGGTCATTCTAGTTCGAACTCTACTATTCCCCGCTGCGCATCTACTCTGCACAAAGGCTGCAATCCACACCAGGTGCAGCTGGATGAACTGAGGGGATCAACCTGTGCCTCGCCCGCTATAAACCCATTGGCGAGGCGCTCAAGATTGTCCCGCCAGCGCGCATTCAGAGAGATCCAATCCTGTGCATCCATCTGCGCCTTCACTGCGCGTGGAATATCGGTACTGATGCCCGTTGCTGCTTCCACCTCGCCAAGCCCAACGTATCGACAATCACGCGGACGAACCTGAGCAAATGCCAATGCAGCAGCCCTGTCGGGTTCCGCTATACTGTACAAAAGAAGCTGCGGTTTGGCGGGCCTTTCACCTAGCCAATCTTGTACTTTACTTTTACCTGATTTGTAATCAATGATCACGCGAGAACCATCGGGCAGCTGATCAACACGATCCACGCGCAGACGAATCTTGAGGTGCGCCAACTCCAACGTAACGTCCTGCTCTCGTTGTACTACTGCAAATGTGCTGCGTTGACGTTCCACCTCAAGCCATTCGTGCAGTAATGAGACCAATCGCTGAGACTCTAATCGCCAGTAAGCTTCACCGAGTCGTCGTCGCTGCCTCACAGGAGCTGCGTCTATAGCGGATTGCACCGCTCGCACAATCACCTGTTTCTCCGCCAACGTGTCCAGTGCCTGCAGGGATGCGTGATCATCAATCTCGCCCCAAAGAGCATAAAGTGCATTGTGCAGTAACGAGCCACGCTGAGCGGCTGACAAGGCGAGGTTAAATGCACCCAATGGCTCGACCTTCATCCGATGTCGTGCAAACGCTCGAAAAGGACACTGCGACTGGTCCTCCAGCAGACCACTGCCCCCCTTGATTGCGGATTGAGCCTCTGCGCCCAGGGCGGGAGCTTTCTGGTCGCGCAGTGTTTCCAGCACGCCTGCGGTGTAGGCGTTCGCCCAGTCGTCTGAGACGGGTGATGGCTCCGCGATAGCCTCAACGACAAAGCTGCTCAGCAATGCACTGGGCAACTCCGGAACCCCATCAATCTGACGACAATAGCTAGCGTGCATTGTCTGGCAGGCGCTTGCATAGCCCCTCACCAGCGATTCGCTGAAGGCCCATTCTCGCTCTGGGGTAGCATGGGGCATCTGCAATTGTGTCTGTATAAAAACCGGAATAAACGGATTGGGACGCGGAGAAGCCGGCCAACTTGTCCCTTGCATACCGGTCAGCCATAAATGCTCAAAAGCAAGCCCCGCTGCCTCCAGAGGCCCTAGCACCTGAATTGGGCTATCTTCAGTTTGCGGTTGAGATATCTGTCGATGACAACAATCACGCAGCAACTGTAATGCCTCAGCGTA
>JAPKBI010000015.1 GCA_028823475.1 Halioglobus sp.
CTGTAGGTATCGAGCATATTGATGACATTATTGCTGATATAGATCAGGCTCTCAGCACGTCAAAACAATAATAAAATAACAAAACGGCACCTTTGGTGCCGTTTTGTTTCTCTTGTATCCATCAAATATTGACCTAATGCCTTTCCTGACGCCAGGCTCTGCAGATAAGCTTCTTTTAAACCTCAATCTTCTTCGCATATTGCACAGCACAAAAAGAAAACACTGAAAATAACAAAAAGCCGACCGCAATAGGAATGAGGTCAGTTGCTAGAAAAATATTGATAATCATCGCAATAGTTACGGCAAGTAAACTAGTGAAAGACCCTATAAATGCAGCGCCTAAGCCAGCAATATGGCCCACTGGTAGCATTGCCATTGCGTTTAGGTTGCCAAACAACATGCCCATGAAAAAGAAACCAAAAAACATAGTGCTGACAAATAGCCATAATGGCGGCACACCATCAAAGTAGAGCGTGATAGACATCAACGTAATTCCGAATGCCATAGAAAAAAGCAACGCACGATCACAAATGGTCTGCATACCCCACTTCATCACCATCATGCCATTGAGAAAAGAAGCCAGTCCTATAGCAAAAGCTAAGGTGGCAAATACCAGTGGGAACCACTCGCCCGTATCGTAAATGTCTTGGAAAATCGTTTGTGAACCACTTAAGTAAGCCAGAAAAGCACCAAAAATAAAGCCCATCGCAACTGAATAACCCATGACTTGTCGCTGCTTCAACAACCACCAGCAAGAATCAGTGAAATGGCGCCATGCAAACTTTTTACGATTAGCTCTGATCAAGGTTTCAGGTTGACGCCAGAAAAACCAAGCGCCAGAAATAACGGCAACAATCCAAAATACAGTAAATATTTCGCGCCAATGGAAGTACTGCATCACAGCTTGCCCGACCAACGGAGCAAGCATGGGTACCAGTATAAATATAACCCCGATAAACGACATGACCCTAGCCATGGCCTTACCTTCATACTGATCACGTATCACAGCCATGGAGGCAACTCTAGGGCCTGAGACGCCAACGGCTTGTATTACTCGCCCTAACAACAAAACCTCGATGGATTGAGCAAAATAGCAAACAAAGGTGCCCATGATAAATATAATCAACCCAATCAATATGGTCAGTCGGCGGCCTCGCGCATCAGAGAATGGACCGAAGAATATTTGGCCTAGCGCCATCCCGCCAAAAAATAATGAAATCACAAGATAAGTTTGCTGGGGACTCTGACTATTTAAGTCAGATCCAATTTGATTTAATGCCGGCAACATCGCATCGATACTTAGCGCAACTAGCGAGGTCAAAAGCGCCATTAACGCGATAAATTCCAGTAATGGCAATGGTGGCTTAACAGACGTCGTTGCCGCAGTCGTTGTCATGGAAGGTTTTAGCCTTTTAGGAGATGCAAAAATAAGCGCGGATTGTTCCACACTCTAAGTGGTCACGCAATTACATGCAGTTGCTAAGCTAAGCCTCGGTCTTTGCCCTGTATAAAAGCACTAGAGTATCTAAAATTTCAGTTGGTAGACTGTAAACCCAACCGCGAATAGCGATTTTCGACAGTGCTTTATGCTAGGGTTAGCAACTCATCAAAACGTATCGGTTTTAGCTCGCACTAACTACAGCGAGCAATAAAAAATATAAAGGAGACAAAATGGACCGAATGACACTAAGAGCCATGATTCTTTTCTTGTGCTCTCTAGTATCGAATTCAGCCATGGCTAGTTTTGATCAAGCGATCAATGAAAGCTTTAAGCCCATTGCAAAAGCACTTGCGGACATTGTTTTCTTTTCAGTTCCTATTAACGGAACTCAAGCACCAATCATCGTCATGCTACTAGTCACTTGCGGCTTATTTTTCACTCTTTATTTAGGATTTATTAACTTTAGAGGCTTTGGCCACGCACTACGTATCGTTCGAGGTGACTATTCAGACAAAAAGGCGCCTGGTGAAGTCACCCATTTTCATGCATTAACGACCGCTGTATCAGGGACGGTTGGTGTTGGTAATGTCGCACACGTAGCCATTGCCATTTCTATTGGTGGACCCGGTGCAACTTTTTGGATGATTATTGCAGGTCTAATTGGCATGTCATCGAAATTTGCAGAATGTACTCTTGGCGTCATGTATCGGCAAGAAAATGAAGACGGTACCGTGTTTGGCGGACCTATGTTTTATCTTGAAAAAGGCATGAAGGCATTAAACTTTCCAAAACTTGGCAAAGGCATGGCAATCTATTATGCCATTTGCATCGTCATAGGAACTTTGGGAATCGGATGCATGTTTCAATCGAATCAAGCCTATACAATATTCGTTGAAACAACTGGCGCGCAAAGCAGTTATTTTGCCGATAAGGCTTGGATTGTTGGTGGCGTATTGGGCGTACTAACCGCTTTGGTAATTATCGGTGGGATTAAATCCATCGCCGCAGTAACCAGCAAGTTGGTGCCATTGATGGCCGGCCTGTATATCGTCTCGGCCCTTATCGTTATAACCGCAAATGCCGACAAACTTCCCTATGCATTTTCCTCGATTATTACGGGAGCCTTCAGCCCAGAGGGTATGACCGGCGGCATGGTCGGAGTGTTAATTTTAGGGTTTCGACGCGCAGCCTTTTCTAATGAAGCGGGTATTGGTTCTGCGTCAATAGCCCACTCTGCGGTGAAGACAAGAGAGCCCGTTACCGAAGGTTATGTGGCCATGCTTGAACCCTTCATTGACACCGTAGTGATTTGCACAATCACCGCATTAGTGATCATAGTAACCGTCTATGAACCTGGTGTTACAGGTGCAGCCGGCATCAGTGGCGTAGAACTTACATCAGCGGCATTTGAGAGCGTTATCCCTTGGTTCCCTTACATTCTTACTGTAGTGGTGATTCTGTTTGCATACTCAACCATGGTTGCGTGGTCATATTATGGTTTAGCCGGCTGGGTTTATTTGTTTGGTAATGGAAAGGTTACAAAGATGACATACAACCTAATATTCTGCGTATTTGTAATGATCGGTTGTGCCATAAAACTCGAGGCAGTGTTAGATTTTTCCGACGCGATGATTTTCGCCATGGCCTTAGCTAATATTATTGGTTTGGCCTTTATGGCACCAGTGGTAAAGCAAGAAATCTCGGACTACTGGGGTCGCATGGCGGCAAGGGAAACTGAAGTAAAATAATTGTTTCGTGTAGCGACGGCATATCCCACTGTGCCGGATAACACTTTAGTGATGGTATCGCCGGCAGCTGGATTAAGGGCCGAAAAACGCCGTCAGCCTTCAAGCCTTTGTCATTTTCAGCCAATATAACTACTGGGACCAAATTGTAGCTTGTTAAGACTAGCTGCCACTATTCATCAGCTTCATCAACTTTCTCTACCAGCTCTTCTAGCAGTTCATACAAGAGTTCCATCTTGCCATAACCAAACTTCTCAGTGATATCCTCATATCGTTCAACCGACTTTGGCGCAACCAGGTCATACAGCTGCTTACCGCTTTTCGTGAGAAATATAACTGAAACACGCTGATCCCGATCGTTAGCTCTCCGATCAATCAGGGAGCGGGACTCGAGGTTTTTGATAATGCGGGAGAGGCTCGGCATCATCAAATGACAGCGCACTGAAAGCTTGGAAATATCTAAACCATTCTCGTCCTGCAGAGCCCGGATAACACGCCATTGTTGCGCAGAAAGTTTGTGCTCCTGCAAGGACGGTATGAAATTTTTCATCACCGCTTCTCGCGCCCGCAGCAAAGACATAGGCAACGAGCGCTTAAATTTCCGAAGATATTTATCAGCCATTATACTAACTCGTCCATAACACCATTTGACAGTAAGCCAACACCTTCGACCTCCACCTCGACAATATCACCTGGAACCAACCAGATTGGCGGGTCAAACCGGGCTCCGGCGCCATTCGGCGTGCCCGTGGCAATAACATCACCGGGTTTAAGATGAAAGAATGTAGAGAAATAGCTGATGATGTAACGGAAGGGAAACATCATGCTAGCCGTAGTATCATCCTGGCGAACTTCGCCATTGACCCGCGTAGTCACTCGCATATTCTCCAGCTGCTCATGACTGAATTCATCGGAGGTGACTATCCACGGACCGATGGCTCCTGAGTGAACAAAGTTCTTGCCCTGGGTCACGTTGAATTTTGCATGACGCACCCAATCGCGTAATGTACCTTCGTTCATTATGCTCAGTCCGCCAATATGGTCGTAAGCGTCCTCCTCGTCGATGCGTCTGCCGCCCTTACCAATAATGATGACGATTTCACCTTCATAATCCAGTTGCGGTGTTTCCGGTGGGCGCAGTAACGGTTGATTATGGCCAGTTAGTGAATCTGGCGTACGCATAAACAAACTGGGAAACTTGGGCTGTTCTGAACCATCTTTGTATTCTGCATTACGATTTGCGTAGTTGACACCAACGCAAGCAATTTTTTCCGGCGCGATGATCGGGGGAAGGAAGCGAACATCATCGCTAGAGAAGTCTGCAGCCATATCTTTCGCCAGCACTTGCATCTCTTGAACTCTGCCGTCTTTTAGGATCGAATGTAAGTCACCGCCCACTCGAAACCCCAAGTCAATGATGCCTTCTTCGGTTATAACACCCCAGGATACTTGGCCACTTCGCTCAAAGGTTAAAAATCGCATTACCTACCTCTTATCATTTGTTCGGTTGAAAATGCAGACCGAGGCAAATCTTATGCCTCGGTCACCAGTGGCTATCCGATAAGCGCAGCTATGAGCGCGCGACCCACATTGTTAACGTGTTAAGTTAAAGTAACGCATATGATAATAAAATTAAAGCTATTTATAGAAAAAATAAATTGACGCCTTCAGCTTGCAGTATATTTAACGGCCCTGAAAGATCGCAGGGAGGTTACACTTCCCTGGAAATTAGACCCTGCGCAAGCCAGTCATCAAAAATCTCCAGTGCAGTTTCAACAAACAAATCATCATTGATATGCGCTTCTACCTCGATCAATTCGACGTTATCGTGCAGCCCTTCTCGAAGCGTATCATAAAAGGCCGAAAGGCCAGCAGGATCATTGAAGGGCCCGCCCTCCCTGTCCCATTCGTCAATGCCATGCAGGGGCATAATAAAGGCGCAGGGGCCTGTTGCCTTGTCCAGCTTCGCAGCTATAGTACGAGCAGCCTGAACTTTCTCTTCCACGGTTAATTGCACACAGGCGATGAGCCGATTGTGTGTGAGTATCTCTCTGCCATTGATCTTGTGCTCGGGCGGCGACCAGGTTTGGAAGTCCATCAAGCTAACGCCCCCAGGGGCAACGATTAATGGTAGCCTCGCTGAAGCGGCCGCTTCCATACGATCCTGGCCGGCACTCACTACCGAACCGTTTTCATGATTACTCACTTCAACCAGACTGAAATCGAGAACGGCGGCCAACTCACCACTAGCAGCCAAGACTTCTAGCGCACGCCCTCCCATGCCAGTGGTATGAAATGCCGCCACTTCGAACCCCCGCTGCTCTAGGGCAGGTTTGAGCTTTAGCATATAACGGAGTGAGCTGCTTCCCAGTGAGCTTACGCCCACAATCGGTAGCGATTTTGGCTCGACCTCTCGTGCCATGCACGCGCCGACGACGGCTCCGGCTGCCTGACTCAACACAGACTTACAGATTGTATTTAAACCGAACAGACCACCAGCCCACAGCACCATCATGACATCCGGGGCCATTCGTTGTGGTGGCAACAGCGGTGAAAATGCCACGGTCGAAGCAATACACTTTGGAAAACCCAGCGGCAATGCCAAGGCAACGTCCAGTGATAGATCTGTCGCCAGGGTACCACCTATGGCCAACATGCCATTAATTTCGCCTTTGCGCTGAAGTGTCAGAGCCAAATTACTGGCACCTTCGGCTTGCTTGGTCATCGCCCGATTCTCGTCTCCGAGCGCGATAATCTCTTCGTTCGTTGTCCCCGCAGCGATCGCCACATCAAACTTGCTATAGTTCGGTTCAAAGGCTGGGGTGCCTAGCACCCCAACATCCATAATGCGACCCGTACCACCGACTCGCTCCACGCATTTCTTCAGGTATAGGAGTTCGTCTGCTTTGGTATCAGCTGTACCGACAATCAGAATAGTGGGAGATAACATAAGCTAGCCTCTTTTATTGAATCGAACCGAGGCCGACATCGATAGCCTTGACGATAGTCTCAACATGGCCAGCGTTAATAATAAGTGGTGGTGACAAGATGATATTATTGCCAGACACTCGCACCATTACACCCTCGCGGTAAATAGTCTCAGAGATTTTCGTCATGAGGCTTTTACCAAGCGGTAGTTTACTACCTCGATCAGAGACTAACTCCAACACCTGCATCAGTCCAATTCCTCGTATGTCACCGACACAGTCATATTTCGCCATGAGTATTTTTAGGCTTGCAGATAGCTCCTCTCCGCGGACAGCGGAGTTTGTCGCAACGTCGGTAACTGCCAGTTGCTGAAGGGTTGCCAGTGCAGCAGCGGCTCCCACTGGGTGGCCCGAATACGTATATCCATGGCCGATCTCCCCCAGGCTATCGGAATTACCCTCAAATGCCTCGACCACAGTCTCACCCAGCATGGTGGCGCCAAAAGGATAATAGCCATTGCTAATACCTTTGGCGGTACACATCATGTCAGGCTTAGTGTTCCATAGCCTGGAGCCCGTCCACGCTCCGGTGCGACCAAAAGCGGTAATGACTTCATCGGCAATCAAAAGTACACCGTGGCGATCGCATATCTCACGCACCATAGGCATGAACGTTTTGTGGGGCACAATCACCCCACCAGAGCCCTGTACCGGCTCCATTATGAACGCAGCAACAGTATCGCCCCCCTGAAACTTGATTTCGTCCTCCAGCATGTTGGCGCAAAGCTGAGCCAGAATCTCCGGATTGGATTCATTAAAAGGATTGCGGTAAGGCCAGGGAGAGGCAATCTGGTGGCAGCCTGGAAGAAGCGGCTCATAGTTGCGTCGATTCTTTGCATTCCCACCAATGGAGGCTCCACCAAAATGGGTGCCGTGATAGCCCTTTTTTAGGCTGATAAATTTATAGCGATCCTTATCGCCGCGAATTTTGTGGTACTGACGAGCCAAGCGCAGTGCCGTTTCTACGGCATCAGATCCACCTGAGGTATAGAATGCCCGCTGCATACCGTCCCCAGCAAACCAATCAGTCAGAGCGTGGGAAAGCTCTATAGCCTTGTCCGTCGCGACACCGGGAAAGGACGAATAATAGGGCAAAGTCTGTAATTGCTCGGTGATCGCATCCTTGATGGGCTGGCAGGAGTAGCCCAGATTGACATTCCACAACCCACCTACTGCATCCAGCGTCCGGTGACCATCTATATCGGTGACCTCAACACCCTCTCCCGCACAAATAATCTTCGGGGGTGTCTTGTGAGTTGCAGCCGGGTTAATCATGGGCTGCCAATATTTTAAGTTTCTATCCTGCATGCTATTCTCCTAATCACTCAGTAGCAGGGACAGCGCCTGCTCATAACTTTGCCCTGGATTTTGCACGTCAAAATGCACTGTCTGCATCCCAACTTCCTGGGCGCCAATAATATTTCGCAACTGATCATCAACAAACACACAATCCTTACACGCCATTCCCAACGCATCGGCGCAGCTGTGGTAGGCGCGCGGGTCGGGCTTCAGAATTTTGGTGTAGGTGGCATCAATAATCACTTCAAACTGTTTCATAAACGGGAGCTTGTCACGAAACCCCGCGCCGTAGAATAAATCCAGCTCATTGGAAAGAATAGCCAATCTGGCGCCACCAGCCTGCGCTTTAACCATGGCATCGAGAGCCTCAGATCGAATAATTAGCGCGGGATTGGCACCCCGGGCGGCGATAACGAACTGGGACATCTCTTCCCATCGCTCCCCCGCCAGTTCGCTCACTTCGAGAGTTCGTTGCTGCCAGTATTCACGCTCCGTCAGCTCATTATTTTGCATAGCGACCCAAAGAGGATCACCGGCAGGATCGAAGGGGCCCTGCCAAGTCAGGCTGCCCGGAGCCAGACCCAAAGCCTGCTCGGTCATTTCATGCGTTTCAAACAATGTCCGAGAGATAACCCCACCAAAATCCAGCACCAGTGCACGCGTTTTTACACTCATAATTTACTGCCGTCAATCTCAGCCCCGAATGCCCGCGATGCCGCTGCTGCCGCTTCGTAAACTGCGGTCAATATTTGCTTTTTAGCCCCGGAACCGAATCTCGAAGTGGGTGCGGCTACAGCGAGTGCCCCAATTGGTCTCATCGCTTGGTTGAAGACGGGTGCAGCTATGCTGCATACATCCTTTTCGTACAATTCATGGTTGATGTGGTAACCCTCGTTTCTTACTGCCTGCAACATCTTACGAAACTGTCTCGCATCAGTAATTGTGTGTTCGGTAAACGCCTCCAAACCATCTTTGAGAACTTCGTTGATAGACTCATCTGAAGAAAAGGCCAGGCAAACAATGCCGGATGAGGTTGCATGTATCGCTCCCTCCTCGCCCTGCACGAAGCTAATGCGGTTGGACTTACTACTCTCAACAATTCCCACCGACGAAATTCGCCCTCCAGACAGTAACGAAAAATGTGCGCTCTCACCGGTGATGGCAACCAGTTTCTGCAGTAAAGGATTAACAATGGCCTCCGTGGGCGTACTGGTTTCCCTCACTCTCGCCAGCCGCAGAACGCCAATGCCCAGGCGATATGCTTTAGTTGTCGGATTCTGTTCAATATAGTCGTGTTTTATCAGGGCCAACAGCAGGCGCCGAGTACTGGCTTTATCGAAGCCCACCGTGCGCGCAAGCTCACTCAACCCGAATTCCGGCTGACGCTCAGAGAAATAACCCAGCAGTTCTACCGCTTTATCTACCGTCTGCATAATAGGACTTGACGTTCCTCTCAACTTTATTAATAATAAACAAACTAATGGTGATAATAGTGAACCGATATGAAAAGTCAAGTAAGTAATCAACAAATGGCCAGCTCAGCTCAGATCGACAAGTTAAAAAATGCGAAAATCAAACCGCAAGGGCACCTTATAAACGGCGGGCGACAACCCAGCCGTGACGGATCCGTGTTGGAAGTGCTCAGCCCGCGAGACGGAAAGCCGCTAACTACCATCGCCAATGGGGGCGCAGGAGACATCGACCTGGCTGTCGCGTCCGCGAGGAAAAGCTTTAACCAGGGCAGTTGGTCGCAAATGGCCCCTGCCGGGCGAAAGAAGATTCTTATTAGGCTCGCCGAGTTGATCGAGGCGCACGCCTATAAGCTTGCCGTCCTCGGTGTTCGTGATAACGGCACCGAAATTAGTATGGCACTAAAGGCAGAGCCGGGAAGTGCTGCAGATACCTTCAGGTACTATGGGGAGGCCGTCGACAAGGTGTATGGCGAAATCGCGCCCACTGCTAACAATGTGGTCGCCCTGATTGAGCGTGGCCCCATCGGCGTGGTGGGCGTAATCGTACCCTGGAATTTTCCTCTAATGATCGGCGCTTGGAAGATTGCACCTGCATTGGCGGCAGGTAACTCCGTTGTTCTCAAGCCAGCGGCATCGGCCTCACTTAGCCTGCTTCTCTTAGCGGAGCTTGCCTTGGAGGCGGGTCTGCCGGCCGGCGTATTCAATGTAGTTACCGGGCTTGGCGCAACAACCGGAGAAGCTCTGGCTCTGCACAATGATGTCGACATTCTCGCCTTCACCGGCTCAGGCGTCATCGGTAGACGGCTACTCGAGTACTCGGCGCAGTCAAACCTCAAGCAGGTGTTTTTGGAATTGGGAGGCAAGTCACCCAACATTATATTCCCCGATGCGCCCAGCCTAGCAAAAGCCGCTAAGGCAGCCGTAAACGGTATCTTCCGCAACTCAGGACAGGTATGCATTTCCGGATCTCGCCTCCTGGTTCACCGGGATATTCACGATGAATTCTTAGCCTTGGTAATCGCTGAAACGGAGAAGCTAACCGTGGGCGACCCCCTCGATACGGCATCAGATGTTGGTGCGATACACTGTATTGAGCAACTCGAAAAAAACCTCTCCTATGTCGCCAAGGCAACTAATGAAGGGGCTACGCTGTGTGCCGGCGGCAAGCGCACCTTGTCCCAAAGCGGTGGTTACTACATGCAGCCCACCATTTTCTGCAATGTTTCTGCTGATATGCAGGTTGCCCAGGAAGAGGTTTTCGGCCCGCTGCTGTGTGTCATCCCATTTGAGAATGAGGCGGACGCAGTGCGAATTGCCAATGCGACCGATTACGGACTAGCCGCAGGTATATGGACAGCCGACCTCGCCAGGGCACACCGAATGATAAAAACTGTGCAGTCTGGGGTCATCCATGTCAATTGCTATGGCGGTACCGATATGACAGTGCCGTTGGGTGGTATGAAACAATCAGGTAATGGTCACGACAAATCTCTGCATGGACTTGAAAAATATACGGCTTTGAAAACAGCCTGGATTGACATTGGATGAGCCGAATTTAGTGGAAGGCATCCGCGAGTAAAAACCAAACCGTAATTAACCACGAACCGTTCGCAGCGCTGCAGACGATTCGTCCTCTATTCAAGGACTCCCCTATTTCGCCGCCGCTTCCACCCGGTTTTGGGTGCGCAGCCCCGGCACTAATAAGATCGCCGCAGCCACAAATAGGCCGATGGCAATTGTGTTAATAAAATCGTATCCGTGCACATTCAGCAATAGAGCCGCAAGTGCAGGCCCGACAGCAAAACCCAACATTTGTAAGGCTACTCCCATGGCTACCACCCTGCCGCTGGCATCGAAAGCTGCCAGAGCTGCCAGCATATAGGGTACCGTCAAATTCCACAGTAGATTAAATATACAGACGCCAGCGGCATACATGAATGCGCTGGGAGTCCCCAGTATAAAGGCGATTCCAAGTGCCCCCCCGAAAATACCCAACATAAGCGGGAAAATACGGCCAAACCGAAGCTCAAATATGACCGCCCCCATCGCCCCAGCTATACCAAGAAACTGCGAAATTGTAAGCGCATTAGCAACAGACTGTTCGCTAATACCCGCATCGACACCCACCAGGAAGATGTACACCCAAACAATACCAATCGCTAGGTTGTAGGCAAGCACACCTGATAGCGTTACTAACTTTGTGCGCCAATTATAGCGCGAGCCCTCTATCTCCGCTTGTTTATGCGTTTGATCAGAACACGGCAGACTGGCTACGAATAGGAAGCCACAGACTGAGAATAAGCCAAATATCGCCAGCACCCCTTCCAAACCTACCCAATGAAACAAGGAAGGCATGACGAGTAACCCAAAAGCACCGTAACTCAAAACCGCAACGACGATAAACCCCATATTGCGATCTGCGCGCTCGGTCAAGCCCATCATGGTGAAGGTGATCGAAATCAGCCCGCCTGAGCCCAGGCCGGTAAAAAATCGAATAGCCATCAGGGACTCGCTATCAGAGAGACCAATAGATAGACCGTTACCAATAGCGGATACTGCAAGAAATACGGCAGACATTACTCGCCAGTTGAGTCTGCCCAGGAAAAAGTTCACCGCAATGGCAGTTGCGGCCAAGCCGAACATTTCAGCAGAGGCGATAAGCCCGGCCTCCTCCTCTGTAAAGTTCATGTACTCCACCAACCCCTGAACATAGGCAGGCTGCAAAATGAACATACACGGCCCAATGACAGCCAAGACAACGATCGCAACAATAGATTTCGTTGCATTGACGTCTATAGCTTTCGAGCGATCGCCGAAATAACCCAACATAGCCTTATCCTTTATTTCAAGAGTACTGACTGAACTCTTGTTCACTAACTCCGGCACAGGGTAATATTGCGGAAAACTGCCATCTGGCCGAAAATTTAATTAACATGTTAATAACAATTAGTCTAGCGGTCAAATCGGTGAGATATCAACAGAGAGATCTCACGGCTGGACGACGACCGAGAGCCTTGTCCCATCGCACAGATTGACTGTGACTGAAGTCCAAGGCCAGCACTTTTAGTGGATGCGGCCAAAAATTTATTTTTGTTTCGGCAGGTGAAATAGATGCTCGTTCACAACATCCAAATTACGCGCTACACTAATTCAACTGGAACTCAATCACTAGTGGGCAGCGGCCGTCCCAATTGCATAGGAGCGCAATGCTACATCATGATCAAACCACTCCTTCCTGTCATCTTATACTTTGGGTCATGCTGCGCGTATTCAGCCCCTCTCCTCCCACCCCCCTCCGAGGAACGCTTTCGCGAGAATCTTAAAACTTTATCATCAGATACGTACGAAGGACGTAAACCCTCCACCGCGGGAGGTAAGAAAACCATTGCGACCATTAGGAAAGAGTTTGAAAAGGCGGGGCTCTCTCCCGGCAACGGCAACAGCTATTTACAAGCAACCCCCATCGCCAGTCTTACGACTGAACGCGCGGAGGTACACTTAAGCAATGCCGGCGAATCAAACCCCATGGAACACGGCACTGATATACTGGCGTTCGCCCGCACCCTCAAAACACGGATTTCTGTAGTTGAGTCCCAACTGGTTTTCGTTGGTTTCGGCGTGATAGCGCCTGAGTACGACTGGAATGACTATCAGGACGTTAACGTCAGAGGCAAGACCGTAATCATACTCAGCAACGACCCGGGCCACCTAACGCAAGACCGCTCTTTATTTTTAGGGAAAGGTGTTACCTATTACGCCAAGGACTCCTATAAGTACGAAGAGGCCGAACGCCAAGGCGCCACCGCAGCCTTTATTATTCACGACACTAGGCTCTCAAATCTAGACTGGGCCAAACACGTCGCCAAGTTTAACAAAGCTAGACAGGTTCTTAATGACTCAGAGGGTACAGCGGGGAATCTTTTGATACAGGGGTATATCTCCGCAGCCACAACTGCCAGAACCATGGCGCTTTCCGGAGTGGATTACGAGCTGGAATTGCGTGCGGCGATGCGCCTAGGGTTCAAAGCCAAACCTCTGGCATCTTCTATAACGCTGAATGTTAATTCAGCACTGGCGTATGTAACCTCTTACAACGTACTCGGCCTAATACCGGGCCTAGAGCGGCCTGAGGAGGTTGTTATCTATATTGCACACTGGGATCATCTTGGCATCGACACCAAGCTTGAGGGAGACCAAATATTTAACGGCGCAAAAGATAACGCTGCAGGTATCGCCAGCCTGATAGAGCTTGCATACCTGTTTAAATCGGCCGCCAACAACCAGCGCTCAGTCCTTATTATGGCGGTCACGGCTGAGGAAAGCGGTTTGCTGGGGTCTTATTATTACACCAAAAACCCCGTCGTCCCACTGCGTCAGACCGTTGGAGTAATCAACCTCGACATGATGAATCTGAACGGCAAAACCCGCGATGTGCTTGTGCACGGGTTTGGAAATTCGGCACTAATGGACACCGCTATCCATGAGGCCATCGTCAAAAAACAGGGAAGAGTGGTCAATCCTTTTGGCAGGCTTGAGGCGGGGATCGCCTACAGGAACGACGGCTTCAGTTTTAATCGCTCTGGTGTACCCACCATAGGGTTGGCAAGCGGAAGTGAGCATGTAGATAACGGATCTGAATGGATGGACGCGCAGGCTGACGATTATTTCGAACACAGGTACCATCAGGTAGCCGACGAGTATTCAGACTCAATGGATGTATCGGGTGCGCTACTGGATGTGATGGCGTTATATTTGACCGGTCAAGTATTGGCCAATAGCAGCGAATTTGCTCAGTGGTATGATGGCAAAGAGTTCAAACCCCTTCGTGACGCTCAGTTTGCGCCATGACAGCACCGAAGAACCTTACATTATTCTATTTCCCTCGGGCCTGTTCGCTAGCCGCGCATATAGCCCTGGAGGAAAGCGGCTTGCAATATGAACGCCGAATAGTCGATCTTCGCACACATAAAAATTGGAATCCCGAATACCTTGCTACCAATCCCAGCGGCGCAGTCCCCGCATTGAGCATTGGCGAGGCCACGCTGACGGAGACACATGCCATACTCACCTATATCGGCGATCATGCTTCTTCCAAGAACCTCCTCGCGCCTCCCGGCGACCTCGAGCGTTATCGGGCCCACGAGTGGATGAACTTTATGTCCAGTAGCGTACATACGTATGTGCGGTCGATTTTCCGCTCTTCAGTATATGCGGGCGAGGACAATGACGTGATTGCCGCCGTCTACGCACAGGGTGTTACAAATTTGGCTAAAGCCGTGGCGATCGTTGAGACCCGGCTCACCGACCTTGACTGGGCGGCGGGTAGTCAATTTTCAGTGGCCGATGCCTACCTTTTTGTGATGTACCTGTGGACAACCGACGAGCGGATTGCCTCCGTACCTCCGAGGCCTAACTGGAAAGCCCTGGCGCAGCGAGTCTGGCAACGCCCGGCCGTACAGCGCGTCGTCGCCCTCGAGCGCCGGGATCGCAATTACGGAATCCCCTGGGAGTAAGGTCCGATTTTGCAACTGATTCATTTACAGTATGGGTGTACAAAATGAGCCTTTATTACGTACAAAAGCTACTCTACCACTTGAATCGTGATCCGGTGCAGCAGCAGCATTTTTTTGAGGATCGCGATACGGTATTTGGCCATTACACACTCACAGAGGAAGAAGTCGATGCCTTGAGAAAACCCGACATCGGCTTGCTCTATGTAATGGGCGTTAACGCTCAGCTATTAATGCACTATGCTACGATGAGCGGCTATGACTGGCCCCAATATATTCAGGCCATGCGCGACGGCATTGATCAATATGGTCCCGTTCGCGAAGGCCTCTACGCCATGCAAGACGGTAAGGGCGCGATTTAGGCGTGACCCTGAGGGAAAGACTATGAGCCTTGTTTACGCTGGCACCTGCTGCCATTCTCCCGCTATCACCTCACGGGGTGAAATGGCGGACCCACAGTTGCGCAGACAGTTGCTGGAAGCCTTTGATCGTCAACGGCAGGCCATAGAGGACGCCGGCGCCGAAGCAATCGTAATGGTATCGTCTGAACACTTCGCTAATTTCTTCATGGATAACATGCCAACATTCTCGATTGGTATCGCGGACGAATACTACGGCCCTATTGAAGATCCTAATTGGCTCAAAATCCCTCGAACCACCATACCAGCCAACCCGGATTTATCACTTCGCCTAATAAATCAAGTCATGCAAAGCGTAGATGTCTGTTTTGCGCAGGAGTGGAAATTTGACCACGGCATGTCTGTTCCTCTGCACTTTCTTACCCCGCAGTACAAAATACCGATCATACCTGTGAACATAAACTGTCAGAGTAAACCCATGAGCCCCCTGCATCGATCTTGGGCACTTGGCCTGGCCTTACGCGAAGCAATCAATTCTGCACCCGAAAAAATTGCGCTTATCGGAACGGGCGGCACCTCACACTGGCCCTGCACTCCGGATTCAGGGAAAATTAACGAAGCCTGGGACAGGACACTAATCGACCACCTCATCAACAAACGCAAAGATGCCCTACTAGCTTACACCGACGAAGACACCTACCGTGAAGGAGGCGGGGGCGCTTTTGAAATTCGAACATCGGTCTGCATCGCGGCAGCCACCGAAGAACAGACAGGCGAAGTGTGGTTTTGCGAACCAATACCTATTTACGCAACCACCTGCAGCATTTTGTCTCTGTATCAACAACCCCTAGACCTACTAACTTAAGAGGCCGGCATATGAAGCGCTTAACCACTCTAATACTGATACTAATTACTATTTTCTATGGTGCGCTCCTTTTTGCCATGACACCAACTGGGGGAGACGACATTACCATTATCCATGCCGGCACCCTACTGGCGGTCCCGGGTACTGCTCCAAAAGAGCGACAAAGCTTGGTCATCAGCAATGGCAAGGTCATTGAGATCATTGACGGCTTTGTCAACGCTGAAGAATACTCCACCGAATCCAATGTTACCACGGTGGATCTCAGCCAGCGCTTTGTAATGCCTGGCATGATGGATATGCATGTCCACTTAACCATGGATAACCGCGCTGCCCGTAGTAACTTTTATAAAACCTCGGACGCCGACTTTGCCATGGTCGCTGTTGAAAATGCCAGTCTGACCCTGATGGCCGGTGTGACTACCGTGAGGGACCTGATGGCAATGAGCGGCGAAGCCATCATGGCAGTGCGGGACGCAATAAATCGGGGAGTAATCCCTGGTCCTCGTATTATTGCCGCAGGATATGCTCTATCGGCGACAGCAGGTCACTCTGATCATTTTAATGTCCGCGAAGATTTCGCCCAACTATACCACTCCAGCGGCGTCTGCGATGGCGCAGTGGACTGCAGGCGAGCCGTTCGCGATCAGTACAAACTAGGAGCGGAAGTGATCAAGATAATGGCCACAGGTGGCGGTGGCGACCGCAATGGGAAAAAAGATTCTGCCGCGGAAATGTTCTCCGATGAACTCGTTGCAATAGTTCAGGCAGCTCACCGCTTGGACCTTAAGGTAACGGCTCATGCTCATGGCACCGACGGCATCAATGCCGCACTCGAAGCGGGTGTGGATTCTGTAGAGCACTCCAGTTATATGGATGACACCTCAATCAAGCTCTACAGGAAAACCGGCGCGCATCTGGTAGCTACTGCAGCCTTGCCAAAATACTTCCAGCAACATCCTGACATTCCCGATCCGGTGAAAATGGGTCTGAAAGTGAAAGCGGTGGAGGTGAATGAGTTATTACACAAAGCGCACAAGAATGGTGTGCTCTTCTCTATGGGTTCCGACGCGGGTATATCCAATCACGGGGACAACGCGGATGAACTACTTTCCTATGTAGAAATAGGCATGACGCCGATGGAGGCCATCGAAACTGCTACCGTCAATACTGCGGCATTGCTTGGCATGTCAGACAAACTCGGGTCACTGGAGCCGGGTAAAATCGCAGATGTTATTGCCCTTGATCGCGATCCTCTCCAAGATATCTCCGCGGTCAAGGAAGTCAGCTATGTGATGCGTAACGGCATTGTCTTCAAACATCGGTAACGGCTACCAATTCGATGAGGCGGAACGCTTTTCGGTAAGCCTTGCGAGTCGACGCACAGTATTCCAAACTTCTCCCAACCCTACATTTTGGAGGCAATATGCCGATACGTCCCACTGATGACCCAACAACCAAGGCTATGAAAGGTATCAACCTTTTCCATTATAGTCAGTCTAACTGTGCGATGCGCATTCGCATTGCGTTGGCGGAAAAGGGATTACCCTGGAACAGTCATTACATAAATCTCGATACGCAGGACAATTTGACCGATGAGTACTTTCGAATTCACCCCCATGGACTAGTACCCTCACTGGTTCACAATGGTGAAATCGTCTATGAATCTTCCGATATTCTACGTTATCTGGAAGAGAAGTATCCAGAACCCTCACTCATTCCCGATGACCCTGAGCAACGGGCAGAGATGGAGGAATGGCTAGATTTGACACGGGACTTGCACATAAAGGTCATCAAAGTTTGGGTCTATGGCACGGAGCGTTACCGCTCCAAAACCAAGGAAAGCATGAAAGAATACATCATGAAGCAGCCCAACCAGGAGCTGATCGACTTTCATAAAATGACATTGGCCCGTGGCCACATTCCTCAGGCAATGATAGATGAAGCTGCGGCGAAATTACACGCACTATTTGCTCGCATCGACAGTAATCTAGAGAAATATGAGTGGCTCGTTTGCGACAAAATGACGCTGGCCGATATTGCCTGGATTCCAAACTACACGCTACTGCATTTCAATAACTTTCCCTTCGAACAGTACCCTCATGCACTAAAATGGATCAACCGCTTTATCAGCCGACCCAGTTACATAGCAGGTGTTGATAAATGGTTTGACTACGTCCCTGAATAGGGGATTGGAGGAAATGTGCTAGCAACACCCCTTTTACCACCAGCACCCCACGCAACACTGTAAACCCGCAGCTAGGACTCTGCTCAGGGAACAATCACTGCAGCCACACCATACTCCTAACACTTCATTTTGGGCATTCCACGTCACGGAAAAGGTGCAAGTATAGTCATAGCTCCAGCACCATTCACATTTAGGGCTCAACCCATAAAAAGGCTGATTTTCATTACGTTTAGATAACGTGTTTAGTTAATACCACAGCAACGGCTCACAGGCCGATGCGTCTGACAGCTAGATAAACGAGAATCAGTGGCACTATTACCAAACTCCAAAAAAACCTCATAATTTCAATTACTTAATGCTATAAATCACCGCCATAAACTTCCTAAAACCCTACAAATAGAGCTGTCATAAAGCGATAGAAATAGGTTCTAGCGCAAGGCTGGCAAACGGAAATACGTCAACTTTTCCCAATATTACTAGCGCTGACTAACCCACGCTGCTCTAGAGAAAACCAAAAACTATACAAATAATAGAAGCTTGACAGACGTTCCTATCTCGTTAACATGTTAAATATTAACTGGTGGCATGTTTTCCAAATTTATACATTAAACACAATTTTGAAATCATGATCTTTATCAAACGCACTAACTAATTATAATTCCAGGGAGTTATACAGAGTGAGAATCCCTAAGTTTAAGAAACACCTGATCTGCAGCCTAATAGTAAGCTGTGCTGCACTGCTGGCTACCGCTGGTAGTTTTGCCG
>JAPKBI010000193.1 GCA_028823475.1 Halioglobus sp.
CCTAGTTCTCCGGTGTCATCGATATTGTCAATGCGATAGTTGAGGTCGCCACTTCCAAAGCGTTCCGTACCCTTTTTCAGCCTTTTTAATGACGTATTGGTATAGCTCAGTAAAAAATATCCCAGAGTCGCGGTGAGGAATATGGAGGAAAAAAATCCGATGACCGTAATGCGGTCAGTCAGGTCAATAGTGCGATCAATAATATCCGAGCGCTGTGCTGCAATAAATTCTTGTCGTTGCTCCAGTTCACTGAGGCGCTGACTAGCCTGAAGAAAGGGTAGAGGATCATTCATGTTCATTTGGAATTTTGGGTCGTTGTAGCTGCGGTAGAACTTCAGCCAGCGTTTGAGCAAATTGCTGCTACTCTGCCAGAGTAAGTCGTAGTTGAGCTCAGTCACACCTCGGCTCAACTTGCCGAGTTTCTGAATTTTTTGGTTGATAACGATTAGTGCATCTTCAGCGCGCTGCAACTCGGCATCTCCCAGTCGTTCCTCGGTGGTATCGCGCAATGCAGCCAGTATGAGTATTTGCTGTCGCTGATCTTCTAATAGTTGCTCCACTTCTGTAGACAGCTGGCCCGCGGAAACAGAATTCCGATAGGCTAGCATGCTCTCATTTCGGGCATAGCTGCCCCAGAAGTGTGTCCCCACATTCACTGCAAAAAGAACCAGTATAATGACCAGCGACAGGGTGAGTTGGCGACGTAAGCTCATGCGCGAGTGAGCTCCCGTATCTTGGTGAGTAAACCCGGAAAGTCCACTGGCTTGGTGGCGTAGTCATCGCAACCCGCTTCCATGGCGTAAACTCTGTGAGCTTCGGTGGCATGCGCAGTGAGGGCAATAATGGGAATGTCTCGGATGCTCTCATTTTCTTTTGCTCTGCGGCTGGCGGCCCAGCCGTCGAGGACGGGCAGGTTCATATCCATTAAGACCACACTGGGTTGCTCCGCGTGCATGATATCCAGAGCCTGTTGACCGTTACCGGCGGTGATGACTTCGAGTCCAGCGCGATTCAGTCGTCGGACCATCATATTGCGATTGAGCTCATTATCTTCCACAAGCAAAATACGCTGCCCCGCAGTCATGTTTTTTCTCCGGTGATCTGGTGGACCAGGATGGTTTCATCTATGCCTTTAACCTTTATCTGCTCACTGCGACCCAATAGATAATTGCCCTTGAGGCTTTGCAGCGTGCTTTCTGAGATCAGGATTTCGCCGCCGGCAGTGATATCCTCAATACGAGAGGTTACGTTCATGGGGTGCCCTACAAACCCGTACTTGCTACGCCTCTCCGAGCCGATATTGCCCGCAATGACATCGCCCGTATTAATGGCGATGCCTGTGTTGATGGCGGGAAACCCTTCGGCTTCGTTGAGGGCATTGATATCAGCCATGGCAGCCTGCATCGCAAGGGCACACTTTACGGCACGATCTGCATCATCATCCCTGTACTGAGGCGCGCCAAAAACAGCCAGAATGGCATCGCCAATAAATTCGTCGATGGTGCCATGATGGGCCATGATGATGTCTGTCATGACCCCTAGGTATCGGTTGAGCATCGAGACAACTTGAGCCGGTGCGAGGTTTTCACTGAGAGAGGTGAAGCCGCGTATATCAGATAACATAATGCTGACCCTGCGCAGGTCCCCACCGAGTTCTAGTCCTTCCGGGCGCTCCAAGATGTCGGTCACGATCTCATCGGAGAGATAACGCCCAAAAGTTGCTCGAATAAATTTTTCATTGCGTTCTAGCTGGAGGCGATACTGTTGCTCCTTGTCGTGCCAGCGCTTGCGCTCTATTCCGGCTTTGATACGAGCCTGCAGCAGCACGGGATTAAACGGCTTGAATAAATAGTCGTCGGCTCCAGCCTCAATGCACTCGATGATGCCGTCCATATCTTGGCTCCCCGAGATTACGATAACGGGCGTGGCTCTCCACTCGGGATGCTCCTTGATACGGCGCAGGACCTCATGGCCGTTCATGCCCGGCATTATTAAATCCAGTAGAACCACATCTACATCACTTTGCTCTAGTGCACGCAGTGCCTCTTCGCCGCTGGCGGCGGTGATGACAATGTGCCCAATGCGGGACAGGTTTCTAGCAACCAGTTCCCGATTTTCCTGCCGATCATCGACAGCCAGGATAAACCCTGGATCCGATTGAATGTCTCGACTTTGATTAGCAGATTGCACGGTGCTGCCGTTGTGTGCAGCCTGTACCGACTCTAGCAGCGATAAAAGTATGGCATCGAGGTTTGAATGTGATGCACCGATATCCTCGCGCAACATTTCTGCATAGCCGCGCAGCGCCGTCAATACATTCATGAGATCGTGACTATTGGTGGCGAGCTCTGTCGTATCCAGCATTTGTTCAAGGCGGCTGGCGGCGTCAAAAATATGGGTGAAATCGCCCAGTGTCAGATTGCCCAGATGCTCCTGGTGGATGGAAAACTCTTGCCGCAACGCCTCGAAGTCGCGTCGCATCGGGTCTATCCATTCTGGGGTTGGGCTGGTGTTGATGGTCATGGGTTAGTGTGTCGGGCGATTCTGCGCATGCAGGGCCACAGTTCCATCGAGTCTAGGTGTCCAGAGTGTAACAATATGGCGGGACACGCACACTGTACTTATCCTTCCAATTTTTGGCTTAAGTGGGTGACAACGAGCAGTCGGGAGCTTTAGAAACGTGAAATAGGCCCTCATTATAAAAGTGGCATGCCAATTTTGCTTTCAAGGGTGCGTTTTGCTAAAACTTTGAGGTACTATCTATGGCACTGAGTATAGGGATTAGGTGTACTAAATGTTGCAGCAAGTTGAAATATTTCGGGGTCTGGCGGCGGAAGAGCTGAATGCGCTGGTAGCCAGTAGTACCAGTCGGTCGTTTCCTAAAAATACAGTGGTTATTCATGAAAACGATCCGGCGGATTCGCTATTTGTGATTGAGAGCGGCAAGGTTAAGGTTTACTGCAGCGACAAAAATGGCAAGGAGTTCATTATGAACACTCAGGCTGCCGGAGATTATTTTGGTGAGCTGGCTTTGCTTGATGACTCGACCCGCTCTGCTTCTGTTCGCACCGTAGAAAAGTCCAGTTTTTGTATTATCTACAAGGAAGACTTCAACCGGGTGTTGGATAACCATCCGAATATTGGCCGCCAATTGGTGCGCAATCTCGCACAGCGTGTGCGCAAACTGACTGCTGATGTAAAAAGCCTTGCCCTGCAGGATGTTTATGGCCGTGTGGCCAATGTCTTGATGGATCTTTCTGAAGAGCGCGGTGATGGCTCTCTCTTCATACCCGAGAAACTGACGCAGCAGGATATTGCCGACCGTGTGGGTGCGTCACGAGAGATGGTGGCCCGAATCCTCAAAGATCTCACTATTGGTGAGTACATAAGGTTCGAGGGGCGGCACATTATTATTAATTCCCGATTGCCGGCAAAGTATTAGGCAGCCTTTATTCGTTCCTGCCCGATTTGCGGTAATCCCCATTTGGTTGGAATCCCAGATCCTACTGCGGACTCACTATCGCTCCGCTGGCTTGGTTTGAGTCATTTGTGATGCCTCTATAGCCCAAGGGCGTAATGTGGGTGCTCTAAGCTCAATCTACACGCTTTACCGTTAGGCCTAGACGCCCGTTGGCCACCCTGGCCTCAATCTCATCCCCAATTGAAACGCTGCCAGCTTCCCGAACCACTGAGCCGCTGCTGTCCGTCACAATCGCATAACCGCGCTGAAGGGTGCCTAGTGGGCTCAGGGAGTCAAGCATCTGCGCCATATGGGTCAGCCGATTTCCGCAGTCCTGTAAACGCTGCCGCATGGCAGTCTCCAGCTGTTTCCGGCGGAGCAGGGTGTCGCGTTGTAGCTGTTCTAGTCGGGGGAGCGGAGATTGCGCCATTACACGGTTTTCCAGCAGTGCTACTGTGCCACGATGCCTTAGCAACACGTTTTTTTGGGCCAGTAGCAAGCGCTGCTCGAGCTCATCGAGGCGCTGAGCTCGCTCCCGAAGTTGCGCCCCAGGGTGTTTCAAGCGCTGACTTAAGTGAGTGAGGTGGGTTGTCACAGCGGCAAGCTTGCGCTGGATCGCACGCACCAAATCCCCCTCTGTTGTTTGCAGGCGCTGCTGCCACTCGTGCTGATCAGGGCTCAAGAGTTCCGCGGCTGCCGACGGGGTGGCGGCCCGACGATCTGCGGCCATATCGGCAATACTAAAGTCCACTTCGTGCCCGACGGCGCTGACAACGGGTAATTCACTGGCGGCGATGGCGCGAGCTACTATCTCCTCATTGAACGCCCACAGATCCTCGAGGGAGCCACCACCGCGACCTATAATCAGGGCATCTAGCTGTATTTTGCCTTCCTTTTGCCACCGATTTGCCCGGTCAATGGCGCTGGCGATCAGTGCTGCCGAACCTTCGCCCTGCACCGGCACGGGGAGCAGGAGCACATCGATTGCAGGGCAACGGCGCTTAAGAATAGTCAGTATGTCGTGAATAGCGGCACCGGTGGGAGACGTAATGACACCCAGATGTGATACGGATGTGGGCAAGGCCTGCTTGCGCGCTGATTCAAACAGGCCTTCTTCCAGTAATTTGGCCTTAAGTTGTTCAAATGCGGCCTGCAGTGCCCCCGCACCGGCGTGCTCCAGGTGTTCGACAATTAA
>JAPKBI010000194.1 GCA_028823475.1 Halioglobus sp.
TAAACAGCATCTGAAAAACTGATAAAGCCTATTTCGACAGATTTGAATCTAGCGACATATCAAAAAGAGTACCGATCATGGCTATTTATATACCCCCGTCCATTCGCAATTTTTCTGTAGAGTTCATGTGTTTCAGCACTTGGGTGGATCACCTCGCCTTTGGTTATGACATCGTTGCCGCAGCGAGGCCAAAGTTAACGGTCGAGTTGGGCTCTCAAGGTGGTCTCTCATTTTTTTGTTTTTGCCAGTCTCTGAAAGAAAATGAAATTGATGGCATTGCTTATGCCGTTGATACTTGGGAAGGCGAAGAACATACAGGGAAATATGACGAAACCGTATTTGACACAGTACAGAAACAGGCTCGAAAGAAATATGCGGGCTACGCCTATCTCATGCGCATGCTTTTTGAGGAAGCCACCCACCATTTTAGCGATGAATCTGTTGATCTTTTGCATATTGATGGTCTACATACTTACGATGCGGTGCAGGAAGATTTTACAACCTGGTTACCTAAAGTGCGGCCTGGGGGCATCATTCTATTCCACGATATTCAGGCAAGAATGATGGACTTTGGAGCGTGGAGATTTTGGGAAGAATTATCGGCTTCCGGGGAATACAAAACCATGGAATTCAAAAACGGTTTTGGATTGGGTGTTCTGCAAAAAAAGGGTGGGGCTGCTAATGAACATCCGCTGCTGAAACTCCTGTTTGATTCCTCGCCTGAAGAACATGCCGAATTGCGGGCTTTTTATATTCATGCAGGTGAATATTTAGAGCTAAACCGTGCGGCCGAGCGACAGGAGCGAATCACACAAAAACGCCAAGATAAACTCAAAGCGGAAAATAAAAAGTCACAGCAGCAGTAGACTGCAACATAGAGACCCAATACTGCTGGGTTTGCCCTGCTGGTCATTAGCGCTCAGCAAAGACCGCCTAGATGACGTTATTGTTGCGCACATTATAACGACGGGGTTTAGAAAATAGCGTGGCCCGGAGTACGAGGAAAGGGAATCGCATCGCGAACATTTTCCATCCCGGTGACGTAGTTGAGCAAACGCTCGAAGCCCAGTCCAAATCCAGCATGCGGCACTGTGCCATAGCGACGAAGATCTCGGTACCACCACAATGCCTCGCGCAAAGATTCATCCATACGTGAATCCAATACGTCCAGACGCTCTTCACGCTGACTGCCTCCTATTAGCTCGCCGACGCCCGGGACCAGCACATCCATCGCCGCTACGGTTCTACCATCGTCGTTTAGACGCATATAAAATGCCTTGATATCTTTAGGATAGTTCATCAGTACAACCGGCCTACCAACATGCTTTTCGGTGAGGTAACGCTCGTGTTCTGACGCAAGATCCAAACCCCAAGCCACAGGAAATTCAAACGCCTGCCCACTGTCTTTGAGAATATCAATGGCGTCGGAGTAGTCCATGCGCTCAAACTCGTTATCGATCAGGCCTCGCAGGCGCGCGACCACGCCGTCATCTATGTGCTGCCCGAAAAAAGCAATATCGTCCTCGCGCTCCTCAAGCACTGTTGTAATCAGATGTTTTAGCAGATCTTCGGCAAGCGCGGCGTTATCAGCCAGGTCAGCAAAGGCGACCTCAGGCTCTACCATCCAGAACTCCGCCAAGTGGCGGCTGGTATTGGAATTTTCAGCGCGAAAGGTGGGGCCAAACGTGTAAACCTTACTCATGGCCAGACAATAGGCTTCCAGCTCCAACTGGCCCGACACTGTGAGAAAGGACTCACTGGCAAAAAAATCTTGATTGAAATCCACTTCACCACCTGCAGTGCGTGGCAGGTTAGCAAGATCCAGAGTGCTCACACGAAACAGTTCCCCTGCCCCCTCACAATCACTGCCGGTGATGATGGGCGTATTAATCCATTGAAAGTCTTTACTGTAAAAATAGTTATGAATGGCATTGGCTAGCGTGGTGCGCACCCGAGTGATTGCCCCAAAGGTATTGGTGCGCGGCCGCAGGTGTGTCTGGCCGCGTAAATATTCAAACGTATGGCGTTTTTTGGCGATGGGGTATGTCTCGGGATCATCAACCAAGCCCACTACTTCCACCGCAGTGGCTTGAATCTCCACACTCTGACCTTTACCCTGAGACTGGACCAAGTCGCCGCTGACAATCACCGCGCAACCCGTGGACAAAGACAGCACCTGGGACTGATAGTTCGCCAGCGTATCGGGCACTACGGCCTGAATAGCATCAAAGGCCGAGCCATCGTGCACGGCCAAAAATGAGATCCCGGCCTTGGAATCGCGCTTGCTGCGCAGCCAACCTTTGACCGTAACCTGTGCACCAAGCGATACCTGGCCTTTAAAGATTGCACTAATAGAATTGTGGTGTGACATGGTGAGCGTGTTGTCCTAGCGAATAGCATTGGGCGGTAGAGTACCTAATGCTGTGATTTGCTGCCAGCCGTTTCATTCAACACCCGATCTCTTCTGACCTCTGAGAGGGTTCGGGCCCTCAAAAGAAGGCGCAAGCTATGGGCATCTGCTCAATTAAAGGGGAACGATTGTCCCACCAAATCCTCAGACAACAACCAGAGTTTCGCCGCCATTGCCGGATCAACAGCGTAAGATTCCACTCCGCTGCTGCCACCGCTTTCGGCGGGCGATGCAATGTGGCAATCCTCCAAATATTGACCGCCCTCAAACGCAAGGTCGGGCGTTGTGGCGGCCCATAGCGTCGTGGCTGCACCCTGCTCCAGGGTTTTAAACACCAGCGGCTCGCTTGAAGAGGATCGATCAGTAAGCGCGGTGATATCGGCTGCTTCCAGATGACGGGCGAGATTGGTCATAATCATACCGGGGTGGACAGCAAAGGCGCGCACGCCGCGTTCACTCACGCGCAAATTCAATCCCACTGAGAACAAGACATTGGCAGTCTTGGATTCCCCATAGGCCTGCCACTTGTCATACTCGCGCTGGTGGTAATTTGGATCACTGAAATTAAAGGGGCCAAACTTATGGCCCGCTGAACTCAGGTTTATCACCCTGCTTGGAGAGCCGTTAATCAACGCGGGCGACAGCAGCCCGGTCAATAAAAAATGGCCCAGATGATTAGTGCCAAATTGCATCTCAAAACCCTGCGCAGTTCGCATCAACGGACAGGCCATCACGCCTGCATTATTGATCAACAGTTGAATCTTATCCGCCTGCTGAAGGATCACCGCCGCTGCACTGCGCACACTATCCACGTCTGCCAGATCCATGATCTGAGTGAGCAGCCGTGCCTCTGGCTGCTGCTGTCGTATTTCCTCTGCTGCAGCCTCCAGCGTGTCTTTATTGCGAGCAACCATGAGCACAGTAGCCCCCGCTGCAGCCAGCACCCGGCAAGTCTCCAACCCGAGTCCCGATGAGGCACCGGTGACGACAGCACATTTTCCCTGTAAAGAAACACCCTCAGTAACCTGATCAGTGGTTGAGGCTCCATCAAAACGACTCATATCAAATCTTCTCCCATTTGTTATATTGTGACCCCTGCCAATTGCGGCTCTAATAGCGCCATCGGTCACAGACCACTGACTTCGCACTACAGGTAATCGTATGGACGCTAATGAAACAGATTTTATCGAAGGGGGCAACTACATCAGCCTTGCCACCCGCAAGCGATCCGGTGAATGGGTCGCTACGCCTGTATGGTTCGCGCCAGATCAAGGGAGCTACTATGTATTTTCGGCAGGGGATGCGGGCAAAGTGAAACGGTTGCGTAACTTCAGTGATTCACGCATCGCTGCCTGCACCGTGACGGGGGCGCTAACCGGCGAGCTTCACGATGCCTGTGCCTATGTGCTCGATAAACCGGCAGAGGAGACCATTGCCCTCGCGGCCCTAAGACGGAAGTATGGCTGGCAAATGCTGTTGGCGGACTTTTTTTCCAACCTTACCGGCAAAATGAAGCGCCGCGTCTATATCCGTATCGACCCCTAGGTATGCCTACAATGTGCTCAGGCGTGCGTGTGTAACCCGCACTCGCGGCCGTCATGCGCCTTGGTAGGATCAAAATAATGTTTGCATGTGGGCAGTGCCAACTGCTCCATGTAGTTTTCGACATCATCCTCTGACCAGTAGAAAATCGGCGCAACCTTAATGATGCCGCGACCATCCACAGACACAATATCCAGCGTTTTGCGGTGCTCCGTCTCCTCTTGGCGAATACCGCTTAGCCAAATTTCAGGCTTGAATTCGGCCAGCGCGCGAGCAAAAGGCTCCAATTTGACGTCCTGCGTGAAACCTTGGTGCCGCTCCTCCTCATCCACAGTGGGTATGCCTCCCATAATGGCGTTACGGCGCTCGGAGGTCATTTGAGGCGAGTACACCTGTATATTGACGTTTAGATCGCGGATTAAGCGCTCTGCAACAACGTAGGTATCGCGCAGGTTGTATCCGGTATCGACCCAGATAGTGGGCAAGTTTGCATCGACCTGACTGACAAGATGTAACATGACCGCCGCATTGCGACCCATGCTGGTGGTCGCGATCGCTCTGCTGCCCTGACTCAGCGCCCACCTGACGACCTCGGCCGCACTGGCGCCGCGCAAAGTTTTGTTAACAGTGTCGAGGTCCAATTCCACAGGATCTATACCAGAATGATTAACATCAGGGAGGGCACTGTATAGAATCAAAAAC
>JAPKBI010000195.1 GCA_028823475.1 Halioglobus sp.
ACAAGACCGGTGAAACCAATCTGATTGGTGTCTTAGTCAGTTCGGCGACGGGTAAAACGCTATCGGCTTATCTTTCGGAAAAGGTCTGGGCTCCCTTTGGCATGGAGCAAAATGGGAGTTGGCTGTTGGGTTCCACGGGACATGAAATCAGTGGCTGTTGCATTCAGGCTTCAACCCGGGATTTTGCGCGTTTCGGCCAGTTCATGCTTGGTGGGGCGCAGATTGACGGTAAGCCAGTGCTACCCGAGGACTGGATTGCCGCAGCTACAACCAGGCAAGCCGATATCGGACAGCTGGGCAAGGGCTATGGATACCAGTGGTGGACCAATGATGACGGAAGTTTTGCAGCTCAGGGTATCTTCGGACAGGGCATATTTATCGACCCAAAACGCAAGCTGGTTATCGCTTCAAACAGTAATTGGACCAAGGCTACGGATTACAACACGGTAGGTGCGCAGCGAGAGGCTTTCTACAAATCTGTGCAGGCAGCCGTCGATGCCGAGGCGAACTAGCCATAGATGCTTATTCACTAACCACTGGCGTCCTATCTCATCAATACGGCTATGCACCCATCCGCGAACGCCCCCTCGTCACCACCAATAGTGTTGCCTATGCCGACCGACGGTACGTTGTTCCAGGCACCATAGCTCGTGTTACCTGCGGTGCGCGCCGCGCAAAGAATCGATAGCGTGTATCTATATTAATGGGCTGATTCTTTAGCTACGGCCCGTTAGGCTGTAGCCTACAACACGCGCCTATTCGCTGTTCAGACGCTCAAAGTGAAACTTGGGATAACTGCCCAACTGATAGCTCACCCGGTAGCGCTCCCCACCGGTCAACGGTGAGAGCTCATGGCATTTGAGTGGCAGAGTGATTTGCGACTCATAGTCCTTGAGCCAATACTGTCCGAATACGCAGATACGTGTAAACAGCGCGGCGTCGAATCCGACGATGTCAGCCATCATAGGAATGACTACGATAGTCGGCTCTAGCTCAAAACATCGTCCGTCTGAATTGGTCTGGGCCAGCTGCATCTGTTCGAAGGCATGCTCAGGAAGTAATGTGCCGACTGTTCCAAGCAGATAACGCGTAGCGCTCTTTTCTAACGCATTGCTGTCTATTTTCTGTGAGTGACCACACAGTTCTTTTTCATGCTTTAGGTCAGCCAGACACATGGACACATCAATACGCTGTGGAATGAAAACACCGGTGGGGTAAAGCTGCGGCGCCAGATTGGCTGTGACCGCAAACTGCGGCTCCTGCTCAAGTGACTTTTGCATCGCTTCAGCGATTACCAGATGCAGCTCCCCAGTGTGCTTATAGTTGCAGGCGTCAGCTTTGACAGTTTGGGCGGCATGGGCAGCAAATCCGAACTCGGCTAGAAGAAGCATCACGCTATCCAGTGAACGTTGATGAAAATCCAATAGGTAAAGCTTGAGCTCGCCAGGGGAAAATCGGCCAAGCAGTGGCAATAGCAGCGTGCCAAACGGACCACAGCCCGCGTACAGAATTTCAAGTGGCGTGCCGGGAAAACGTACTTTGAGTACATTTATCGCAGCATAGACACCGCGGACAAACATTACGCTACGCTGACAATCTGTCGCACAGTGAGCCGCTGCCTGTGGATTTATGGCCACGCCGGCCTCCAATAATGAGTCCTCGGCCCAGGCATCAAAGCTGGGGTCAGGTCGGATATCCGTAATCTCACCGCACAACCGAACAAACGCGTCCAGCGCTTCGCGTAACGCTTCGGGTGAACTGGTTTCATCCAGAATAGTATCGCTAATAGTATTGATATTCATATTGAATGGGCTCTGCACATACTCTCTTCAGTCGGCCACGGCTCCAACACAGATTTGGACCAGAGGATGGTGTCAGGATATTTTACACTCCAGCGACAATACAAGGGAAAGTGTAAAGGTAGCTCTTGCATATAGCCCCGCGTGTCGGGGCTTTTATTGCCTGTAACTTACTCAGGCAGCCGCCCGCTCTGTTTGGCAAGCGCGATCACCCGAAGACTACGGCAGTGTTGAGCACATGCCAGATACCTGCTGATTTATTTGTATGCTTGGCCCGTATACATAGGGCAGGAAATATCTGCGAGTTATCAATGAGCATTTAAGCTCGTTTACCTATTAGCTAACCGGCGTATCGCTATAAACACAAGTATAAACGCTGTGTAAATAATGAAGAAAGGAATTATGTAGCTTGCCCAACCTAGGCATAGCATCACACCCATAATCAGTAACTGAAACCCCAACCCAAACGAAGAAACGGCGGTCATCAGCAATTTCGGCATGTGCTCGCCAACGGGGGCTTTTTTGTCTAACCAAAAAATAACCTTATCGAACCCGCCATACAAAAGATAATAGGCGCCGAACAAAGTATCGACATGACGCTGCTGTTCTCCAGCCATAGCAATAGGCGACGTATGCTCGAAAACACGACTAGTTTTATCGCCATTAACCCTGTTCCGGAGAATGACATAGTAATAATTGTACAGTGTGCCTTGCAGTTGCAGCCCCAAGAAAGCCACTAACATTAGTAGTAGCGACCCTTCTGTTATATAGCAAATGCTAAGTAGGAAAAAAAAGTTGAGAATGATGTCGGCAACCGAATCTAAATAACGACCGGTATAAGACGGTGTTTTTTTAACTCTAGCTAACTCACCATCAGCGGCATCTAAAATCGATTTTACGATTAGAAAAAAAAGCGCCGCCCAGTATTGATGGTCAATGATGCATGCTATTGCGATAATACCCGCGACGACAAACAACAACGTAACGTGTATAGGCGTCGTATTGGTGTTTTTAAGCGCGTTAGCGATCTGACGGGCTATCGGCCTGCCATAATCAGACAGATCCAAAAATCGATGCTCGATGGGTAGTTTAGACATTGTGGTTTATGTATATCCTGCAAACGATATGTGATTTTCGACTATATGAAGAATAAACAATCAGCTACGGCGCGATTTACTCAGTCTCGTCCAAGGCGATCACCGACCGTCCAATGCCCGATACGTCTTTTCTTAATGCTCCTTTATTTTTGAGGCTGCATCAATCAAAGCAGCGCGCAGTATGACTGTTACAGGAGAAAATACAATCGAATATGAATCAGCAAGTAAGGCATGGGGCCCTATCACCGATCCGGAACTGGCTGCACAATTATCCCGATATTGCTTTATTTGCCCAAGTGATCCAAAATTGCCGTCAAGCGAGGCCTGTCCTACTCAATCAGGAAAATAAGTCGGGAGCACAGTGTAACCGTTTGGTACTCGCACAGCCTTTGATGCATAAATAGCAAACGGGCACGATTTTGGAGAAGTGATTTGACAAGCAAGGCTCTGCTATATCTCGATGGCGTTGTAAGGCGCGATAAGTACCTTTCCACATTAAGTCGCAGAATCGACCACTTCAAAGACCAGCAGTCATCAAGTTTGACGAGAGTTGCTGATAATGAGCCAGACGGCAGTCTTTTCGACGACTATGCCGTTCCAGAAATACACGCCTCCGCACTCGACAGTCACGCGCTAAACCGAGCAATCACCAAGAGCGGATGCCTTATCGTCAGGGATTTTTTTAACACCAAGGAGGTTAAAGATATGCGGGCGTATGTGGATTACTCGGCCTCCCTGCATAACAATAAAGATTCGGCTATTAACAGATATTTGACCAAGCCAGTAAACCTTAATGAGGTTCTGAAAAATACTATCGAAGATATACGAGTCAAACAGCAAAAAAATTCGACATACTCGAACACGGCAAAACTGGCTGGGACTTTCGCTCAGGCACTGGGTAAAAATTACAGTTTTTTTGTAGCCCGCACACCACTACTGACAGAAAAACTATTACATCTGTTCACCAATAAAAAGCTAAAGAAATTACTGTCAGAGTATTTTGAGAATGACCCATGTTTGAGCATCTATAAGTGGGTCATTAGAAAATCCGAGCCTCCTAAAAATATCATTGATTTTCATCAGGACGGTGCCTTTATGGGAGATGACGTTTCTTCCGTAAATTGTTGGATTCCACTTACAAACTGCGGCAAGGGTTATAGTGTCCATGGTCTTGATGTTGTTCCGGTACCTTTAAAACATTTATTTTCTAAGGGGTCAGGCGTTTTAGACTGGACGATAGCAGCCCACGCCGTAACTGAAAGGTACGGTGAGGCAGCAATAGTCACACCGACATTTAGAAAGGGCGACGCATTCTTTTTCGATGAGTTCTTAATGCATCGAAGCCAATATTTGGCTGACAGCTCAGAGAACAGATATGCCATCGAAAACTGGTTCTTTGACTCTAAGTACTTCCCAAAGAATCAAATACCTTTGAAATGGTGACCCTCTCGTTTTGACAGAACAACCTGACTTTCCACCATCGTGTAACACTTTGAGCAGCTGATTCTTGAGTCTGACTAGGCGTTTATGCCAAAAAAAGCTTCAATACTACTGATCCCTTTCAACTTGGGCTGCTACATGCGCGTTAATAAAAGGATAGTCAGGTTTACCATTCGGTCCACGCTGAAGCGATTTAATGGCGAAGATTTTGCGCGGCACTTTATAGTCTGCCAGTAGTTTACTAACGTGATGTTGAGTGCCCGCCAAGTCCAAACTTTCCTCTGTCAGGTGCGGGCCTTCAA
>JAPKBI010000196.1 GCA_028823475.1 Halioglobus sp.
GCCATGGCAATACAGCACCCACTGGAACAACGGCTGAGCCCCCTACCCCTGAATCTCCTGAATGAATTCACTGCCACCGTGAACTCTCTACGCCGGGCAGGCCTGCACACAGTGGGTGATGTGCTCGCGCTGCCACCTGCAGCACTAGGCCGGCGCTGTGGCAAAGCGTTTACCCATTTCCTGCAACAGCTTATGGGGCAGCGAGAAGACCTGCAGGCAGACTATCGCCCCCCCTCGAGCTTCAACGACGAATACTGGTTTGGCTACGAGGTAAAAACCAACAATGAGTTAACCCCCGCTGTGCAACAACTGCTGCAGTCATTGTGTTATTTCCTGCGCAACACCCAACTACAGACCAGCGAAATTAACTGGCAGCTAATCGGCAGTGATAAAAAACTACAGAATATCTGTGTGCGCAGTGCCAGCAGTCACAGTGACTGGAAAAACTGGTACCAACTTACCTGCCTTCGTTTTGAACAACTGAATCTGACCAACAGCGTAGAAGGCCTGGCTCTGGCGTGTCCGCAACTGCAACCCGGGCAGCAAGCAAGTATCGATCTGTTCAACCCCCACAACCAGCGTGAACCTCTAGCTGCCCTGCTAGACCGGCTGCGCAACCGACTGGGATTACAGGCCGTTAAAAAGCTCGGTTGTCGGGACGAGCACCTGCCAGAGTTTGCGATGCTCGTCAGCAACGACCATCCTGGGAATGAACATAGCCCAAGTCCACACTGCGCCCAGCGCCCCTTCTGGTTGATGCCACAGCCCGAAGAACTACACCAACACGGCAAAAATCTCTACTGGAACGGCGCCCTAAGCATGGTATGTGGACCAGAACGGATTGAGGACAACTGGTGGCAGGAGCCGGTGAGTAGGGATTATTACATCGCGGCAGACAAGGGCGGCCAACACTACTGGGTGTTTCGTGACCGCCTGACCCAGCAATGGTATGTCCACGGGGTTTTTGTCTGACAGCGAACGCCCCGCATCATGCCATCACTCGAACAACACCACCTCCTCAAAACGAGGCAGCGTACTAAAGTGTAATTCAGGATTGTCGGCTGCCTTGTCGTGTAGAAATAACAGGGTGTCTTCCTGCCCCCCCGAAATGAACGCCACTGCCTGGACCGGCCCCCTAAACGGGCCTTCCGCCGGCCCTGTGAGACTGTCAAAATGAATAGGGATAATCTGCGCGGGTGCGGTGGCGTCCACTGTCTCGCGCCAGAACGTCTCGCGGTAATCCGCTGTTTGAGACCCCAAACCACCGACGCCGAGGAAGACAATATCCGCGTCTAGACCCTGCAATGCGCCCTCAACATAACCCGCACTACCCACTATTAGCCAACTTCCCTTGGGGTGACTAACATGCAGCACCCACGCGGTACCCACGCGGTAATCCAACACGCGCACCGGCGGCACCAAAGGCACGGTAAGCTCTGGATTTCCCAGCGCACGCTCGCGAATCGCCGGGTCGGGAAACTCAAAATGTTGGGATTCAATCGGCGTAATCACAAACTTCCCCAACTGCACAGGTTCGCGGTCTACCAACACCTGTATCTGCGACTCGGGCAACCCCCAGCCACGGCCAATATTGGCCGTCGACTCCGATCCAAGTAATAGCGCGCCAGTGCGCCTGGCAACCTCTGGCGCATCCATAGCGTGATCATAATGAGAGTGCACCGGCAACACCGCCGCCAACTCAACAACATGATTGTCCGCCAGACCCCGCTCTATGCTCGACAAATCCGGCGCAATTTTTCCCAATAACAAACGCAGGGGACCGGGACGACTAAACCACCCATCAGTCATCCATTGTGTCTCGCCGTCACTAAACAACAAAGTCGCTGTGCCGCTAAAACGCACGGTCACCGCATCCTCCGGTATAGGATCGACACCTAACACTGCCCACTCAGGCTCCACCGGTACCGGCGTGTAAATATTCAGGGCATAGGTCAGGAATAGTGCCAAGAACAAAACAACCGACAATAACAGTGCCAAAACGCCACGCCGCAAGCTCATAAAAAATCCTCTAATTAATGCATGGGGCGCCAAGTTCCCGCAACGCAGACATCATACCGATCAGATCAGGGTCATCCATTAAACCTTTCCCTCATCAACTGGCACAGTGCTACTTGAGAAACTGTGTCGGCTTTTCAATTTCATAAATTGCCTCAGCTATATTTTCCATGCGGCTTGCCAAAATACCTTGGGCGTCATACAGACCCCGATTGTAAAAATAGGCTCCAATTTCCTCAGCAAAAAAATCCAACAAGAAACCCGCTTCGAACTGACCTACTTCTTGATCGAGCTCCTCGTGCAAATAAAGTTGTATCTTGCGACAAATAATATCGCGCTCTTCACTCGTAAAGACAATTTCTGACATGCGTATCCTTATAATATTCCAGTGTCTGTGCCGTTCAGACTCTTAACATTCTTTTCTGTCCAGTAGTCACTTATGCCTGATTCACCATGGTTATCGGCCCACTTAGTCAACGTGGGCCTCTCTCCCTCCAGTCTGAAGTAGGGCACAGCGTAACCGCAAGAAGTCTGCACTAACTCTATATTCAAAGAAAAAATCTGGCGAGCTCCCGTATAGGGGGGAAACAGCGCAGCCAATTCATCCCAACGCTCGTCACGAGGATGAACCGCCGTCGCTTGACCGTACAGACGCATAATCAGAGGCTGCTTGTCAAAAGAACAGAACATAACCGTCATCCGGCCATTCTCCAGAACATGCGCGGCGGTCTCATTGCCACTCCCAGTCAGGTTCAACCAGGCAACAGTAGAACCGTCAAGGATACGAAAACTGTCCATGCCCTTGGGTGATACATTGACATAACCCTCTGCACCCGCCGTACCCACAAAGTACAGATGCTGCTGCTGGATAAACACTTTATGCGAATGATCAAGCTTTTCAAATTTCTCAGACATAACTTTTCTTCCATATGCCAAGGCGACATTGTCTCAAAGGCGGTGTGCTATTCAATCCTCACTATCGACGTATACAGCCTCAGTAAAGCGGGGCGAACAGATCGCCAGAAATACCAGATCGCTCGAGCCCGTGTTAGTGATGCGCTGGTGCGCATCAGGCGGAATCAGCACGACATCTCCAGCGCTGACATGATGTGGCTTGAGATCATCAATCTCTGCCAAACCCGCACCCTCAAGGATCACATAACGCTCACCCGTCCCGCGTAAATAATGCCAGCGGGTTGTCTTGCCAGGCTCCAGACGTGCTCGTGCGATAGAGACATCGGAATCATCTGCGGAGTTCGATAACTCGCTAATAAAGCAACCCTCGGCAATGAGGTCCTCAGGGGTCGCACTGTTAGATTTCGTACAGGCCTTCATCGCACTCGCCAGCTGTGTCATTTCACCGTTTCCTGTTTTTGGGTTTACTGAGGACTTATGTTGTAATGCACGCTGACGGTAACACCACCAAGCAACTGGCGACTAGTACTGCACAATCGGTACCCGACCGCGCCATGTGTCATCTTCAAGCATCTCCACCATGGCGTGCGCACAGTCAGCAAAAGAAATGCTGGATAAGCCACTGAAAGCGTTATAGCCCAATCGATATTCACCACTTTTTATACCGGATTTCATCTGCAACGGACGTACTCCCATCCAGCAAAGATCGGCATTCTCATCTAAAAGATTCAACTGATGTTCTTTGTCTGCATGTCGATGCCTGAGAAAGGTTTCTGAGAACCAGCGCACAAATCGTGACCCGAACGTCACCACATCGTCTGCACGAATATTACTACCACCGCCACACCAGACCAGTCTCGGACTCTGCTGCTTGCGCATAACAGCCAGAATATGACGCGTAACATCTGTACACAGATCAGGTGGCGAGGTTTTTTCATCCACCCCTACCGCAAAAAGAATTGCATCTGTCCCCAATGGAATAGCGCGAGCAACATCCTCAGCGATCAAGCCGTCACCTTTGATAACGGTAATAGCGTCTCGCAATCCATCCGGCAGTTTTTCGGGACTGCGCACCAATACGGTCATGTCATAACCGGCCTGCAAACATTGGTCGAGACATTCCCTACCCAAATTACCAGTAGCACCGAAAAGAGACACTTTCATATCAATACAAATCCTGAATAACATTTCAATGGCTTCACCGCATTATAGCGCGACTGATGAACTCACCATACAACTTGACAGTAAACCGCTACTCTATACTATCGTTTTGCATATCTAATGTTTAGCCCAATATTTTTCCTGCTCAAGAGCAAGGCAAACAGCTGCAAGCGACTGGCTTAAAATCTTATCCTATCATTTCGATTCGCCATTGATTCTCAACCCAGGAGAAACTCCATGTCCAAAGTCCTAAGGTTCCGAAAAGGGCTTCTGATTTTTCCTCTCCTTGCACTATTGTTAGCGTGTGAGAGAGAGCAGCCTACAGGCACCACAATAGGCTCTCAGGGCAATACGCCACCTACCAACGCCACGATCTTCGCCAACGCTAAAGTCCGGGAGGAATTGAATCTCGGCGATCAGAGGGACTTCGAGGATGCACGCCGAGGTCTCATCGCTGTGCCAACAGCGCTTGAGGTAGC
>JAPKBI010000197.1 GCA_028823475.1 Halioglobus sp.
ACCAAGCAGCGTTTGGCACTGGCGAGTACGAGTCCGCACATCGCTTTCTGGAACCAAACAGTCGCAAGAACGAATTATTCGCACTAGAAGTGATTATGGATCTCGGGTTTGCTGCTTTGACCTCTGCCACTGGCTATTCAGAATACACCGAAAAGGGCCAGCGGGATCAAACCGACCTGTTACTCACCTTTGAATATGGATATGAGTTGTTTCCCAGTTTCTCGGCTTACACTCGCGAAGATGGGGACGAAGACACTTTCACGCAGGAGCTACGACTGGTCTCCACCAACGACGGCCCCTTCAACTGGATTATAGGTGGCTTCTATTATGACTATGAGTCCAATTCGCTGAGCCAAGAATTCACCCCCGGGTTCGACCAGTTTGCACTAGACGAGTTAGGTGGCGTGCAGTTACGTCCTGATTCGCTGGAGTACTACGAAGAGCTTAATGGCAATCAAAAGGAAACTGCGGTCTTCGGGGAGCTTGGCTACGAGATTACCGACGCCTGGCAGGTGACGGTTGGCGCCCGTTGGTTCAAATATGAAAGTAAGGTCACCACCGGGTTTGCGCTGCCATTATTGGACACAGTTTTTGATGGCGCCCCGCAAGACTCAATCAATGTCAACTCAGAATCTAGCGATGTAGATGACGATGATATCATTTACAAGTTCAATACATCTTATAGCTTCAGCGATGACGTCATGGCCTATCTGACTGTCAGTGAAGGTTACAGACTGGGCGGTTTAAACTCAGTGCCGCCGTGCTTGCAACCGCTGGAGCCGGGGCAAAATGTGTGTGCCCTGTCGGATGAGACCTCGTACGAGCCCGATAAAACCACTAACTATGAGCTTGGAGTGCATTCGCAGTTTGGCGACTCGTTACTCCTCAATGGCTCGTTGTACTACATCGAGTGGGATGATGTGCAGTTGGACTCTATAACCCAAAATGGCGATATCCCCATTCTGTCTAATGGCGGCGCCGCGGAGAGCACGGGCATTGAGCTATCAACCCAGTACTTCATCATGACAAACTTTTCGCTCAGTGGTGCATTTGCCTGGACCGATGCCAAGCTGACTCAGGATGTGGATAACCTGTTTGCTCCAGGTGTCGGCGCTTTTGATGGCGATCGACTACCGGGCACTCCGGAATACCAAGCTTACGTCGCGGCGCACTATGAAATACCGCTCAGCGATGGTTCAGATTTAGCTTTCGACTGGTCGATGTCCTACCAAAGCGACGTGCTTACCAAAGTTGGCGAGCGCGATTTCGGGCAAAGCCTGTCCAGCTTTTACCTAAACAATGTTTCCGCAACCTGGCTGAACGATGCCTGGAGGGTATCGCTTTACGCTGACAACGTGTTTGATGAATATGCCCAGACCGGTGTTCGTTCGGATACCAGCTTCATCGGTGACTCAGGCCTTTTCACCATGCGGCGCTACTACGAGAACATGGTTCGCCCACGACAGGTTGGCCTCAAGTTTATCTACAACTTTGAGGGCTAAAGACAGACCAGGTAAAACACAGGGCGCTGCGGCGCCCTTTTTCACGCCATGACAACTGACGAAAAAGCGATCGCCAAGGATCACGCTGCTGCAAAACAAGCGATGCAGAAGGGCCTGTTGCGGGAGGCCCACAAGCACTGCCTAGCAATCCTCCAAAAAGATCAGACCTTTGCAGATGCCTGGTTTTTGTGCGGTGTTATTGCGGCGCATAACGGGCAGCAGGCCAAAGCAATCGAAATTCTTGGAAACGCAGTCAAGCTGGCACCGGACAATCCAGAATACCGTACCGAGCTGGGGAAGCAGCTCATCGCATCTAATCAGCCTGAATGGGCTTTGCATGAGGCGCAGACAGCGCTATCACTAAACCCTTCACAGCCGCCCGCCCTCAACACGCTGGGAACAGTGTTCAGCCATGCTGGTGAGCATGAAAAAGCTTTACAGTGCTTTACGCGAGCTGACCGTCTATTAGAGGAACGTGTCGGAGGAGCGAGGACGCTGTCTCTAGAGTGGCAGGCTGAGTTTTATTTCAATATGGCGGCCTCAATGCAATTCGCCGGGCACTTTGCAGAAGCAGAGCAGTCCTACGAAAGGGCCATAAAATTAAAACCCCTCCTTTTTAAGGCTCATTCCGCGCTCTCAACCCTGCGACGACAAACACCGATAAACAATCATCTCAAGCGCCTGCATGAACTTCGCAGCAAGGTATCCGGCCCCAGAGATCAGTTGCACCTCGGCCATGCCATCGCTAAAGAGCAAGAAGATCTGGGTGACTACGAGGATGCTTTCAAAAATCTGACCTGGGCCAAGCAAGCACTGTCAGCCGCAAGCTCTTATAGCGTAAAGTCTGATAAGGAATTATTCGCCGGCGTGCGTCGACTTTTTAGCCAAGAAATATTTGACACCCAACGCACCGGCTGCGGCAACCCCGAGCCGATTTTTATTGTCGGTATGCCGCGCACCGGCACCACGCTGGTCGAACAGATTTTGTCCAGCCATTCACAGGTTTACGCTGCAGGCGAGCTGCAGAGCTTTCCGCTGCAGGTGAAGCGTAGAACTGGTTCATCGGCGGCAGATTTGTTCGACATCAAAACATTTAAGGAATCGCTGCAGCTTGACCTGTCGACATTGGGATCAAGCTATATCGATAGTACCCGACCAAGAACCGGGCACTCGCCACACTTTATTGACAAGCTACCACTGAACTTCCTTTTCTTGGGGCTGATCAAACTCGCACTACCCAATGCAAAGCTAGTATGCCTGCGTCGAGATCCCATGGACACTTGCTTAAGTAATTATCGCCAGATGTTCGCGCTAAATTTCAAACACTATAGCTACAACCTCGATCTGCTCGACTGCGGGCACTACTACATCCAGTTTGATCAGCTGATGCATCACTGGCAAAAAGTAATGCCTGGTGCAGTGCATGAGGTAAAGTATGAAGCACTGGTGGAAAACCCAGAACAGGTGTCACGACAATTACTGGCATACTGCAATTTACCCTGGGAGGACCAATGCCTATCTTTTCACCAGCGCAAGACCAGTGTGGCGACTCCCAGCGCTGTGCAGGTTAGGCAGAGCATTTACACCAGCTCTGTGAACCGCTGGCAGTCTTACGGTGAGGCCATGCAGCCGCTGTATGAACTGCTGAAATCAGCCGGGCTCTATGCCTGAGCAGCCCGCTCTTGTCGCAGAGTGATCCTGAACGATACCGGATTCAGTGAGCCAGTTTTCCACAAGAAGCAAATAACCGTTGCGAATTGCATCTGTTTCGTTTGCCAGTTGATGTCCTGCTCCGGGTAGATATTCCACATGACTTGCGGGAAAGAGCTGCCGGATCACACCAACATTATAGCGCCAGTCCACAGTAGCATCGGCATCACCCTGAATAATCAGCGCCGGACCCACACCCAGATCACTGTGTTGCAATTCATTCAGCCAGCGCTGCAAAGCACTTACCCAGCGCAGTGAGATGCGCTGGCTTTGCAAAGGATCATGTATTAAAAAATTCTGGAATGCGTGATCCGATGAGTTCGTCGAAAACTTGCGCGGCAGACTGTCAACAATGTTGTTCAACAGAAAACGAATCGCTCTGACACTTTTCCATCGTATGGGGCGTATCAGTGGCGCCAGCAGCACAGTCGCAGCAAAAGGCCAGGCATATTTGCTCGCATAATCAATCAGGGCCGCGCAGCCAGTGCTCTGGGCCATGACCCACAGTGGTAATGGCGGCATGCTGACGGCGCTCAGCACGTCTGCAATGGCGCAACTATAGTCACTAAAATTATCGATCACTGCAGGCTCGCCAGTGGACAAGCCATGCCCAGGCAGATCAAAAATGAGGACATTGCAGTTGTGCGACAAACCCCATTCGATCAGCTTGCTGAATATGCCTGTATGGTCGAAATAGCCATGCAGTAACAACAAGTTCGCAGTCGCATCGGGCTGGTGCCAGTGGTGAACAGCAAGCGTGTACTTGCCGGAGTGGACCCGCCCAGCAACATGCTCAACGCGCGGCAGTTTCGCCGCAAATTCAAGCCCGTAATAACGGCAAAACGACTGAAGTTCCGAGGACGATATCGCATCCTCCTCAAAAGGAGGAAGCTGATGACGCAGCGCCTGTAGCTGCTCTGGTGTCAACACTGACATCTCATTCAGTGTACGGCGGGGGTAAGCGCTCCAGATTCATAATCCGCCTGCATACTGTCTAGCGAGCGAATCTTAATCTTGCCTGCATTGCCAGCTGTGCCAAAGGCTTCATAGCGTGCGATACAGATATCCTTCATCGCTGTGATGGTGTGGGCCAAATACTTACGTGGATCAAACTCAGCTGGGTTCTGCGCCATGAAGCGGCGAATCGCCCCAGTGGATGCCAGCCGCAGATCCGTATCAATATTGACCTTGCGCACACCGTGGCGAATACCTTCCTGAACCTGCTCGACGGGCACCCCGTAGGTTTCTGATATCTCACCGCCGAACTCATTAATGATAGCCAGCCACTCCTGGGGGACCGCGGATGAACCGTGCATCACCAAATGCGTATGAGGAATACGGGCATGGATTTCCT
>JAPKBI010000198.1 GCA_028823475.1 Halioglobus sp.
ATTGTGCCTGCCATGGACTGTGATCCCGGCGATGCGCAGGCTCACACGGAAGCCCTTATTGAGCGCTTCCCACATATTTTGGACCAGAATGAGGGCAGTCTGGTCCTGTTTTCCTCGCGCCGGCAAATGCAGGAGGTTTATCAAGGGGTCAGCGCAGAGTTCAGTGGTCGAATATTGATGCAGGGGGACTACAGTAAGCAGGAAATTTTACGTCGCCATAAGGAGGCGATCGATGGCGGGTGCGGTAGCGTCATCTTCGGTCTGGCTAGTTTTGCTGAAGGGGTAGATTTGCCTGGAAATTACTGTCGCCATGTGGTGATAGCTAAAATTCCCTTTGCAGTGCCAGACAGTCCGCTGGAGGCAGCCTTGGCAGAGTGGGTGGAAGCGCAGGGTCGCAACGCGTTCATGGAAATCAGTGTGCCGGACGCAGCCCTGCGTTTGGTTCAGGCCAGCGGCAGGCTGCTGCGTACAGAGGAGGACAGTGGTCGAGTGACGTTGATGGACCGACGTATTCTGACTCGGCGTTATGGTCGCGACATTCTGGATTCGCTGCCGCCATTTACGCGTGAGCTTGGATAAGCCGAGGTCTCCTTATACGGCAAATAGCTGAACCGGTACGCCATTGACGATACAGGTGCTTGAGGCCTCATCTAACGATTCGTCTATGAGATCGTTGCAACTTATACCGGGCAGAATAGACCCTGCGTTGCTTTGTTTTGAGGCTTCATAAACATGCCCAAAACCGTGCGGAATACTGACCACGCCGGGCATCATTTCGTCGGATATTTCTACCGGTATTACCGCCTCGCCTACGTTCGACACTACCTTTACATCGGCCTCATGTTTGAGCCCGAGACGTTCCGCATCGGCAGGATTGATTTTTGCGGTGCAACGATTACTGCCACGGATATACGGTTTCAAGTTGTGCAGCCAGGAGTTCATGTCACGGACATGGCGGCGACCGATGAGTAACATGTCATTGCCACTGTGGGTCTGGGCATCTTGATCTGAGCGGTCTTCAAATCTTTGCTGCAGGCGAGTCAAATCATTGGCAAAGACTTCATGCATCAGATCTATGCGCTTGCCCGGCGTGCGTAATATATCGGGAAGGCGCTGCTGCAACGGCCCAAGATCCATTGAAGCTTGGGGGTGGTCCTTGATCGCCTGTAACGATATACCTTCCGGGCGGTGCCCAAATTGATCTCCATAGGGCCCGCTTCGAATCATTAAGTCGGCAAAGCGCTCGGGAGACGAATCACCGCTAACCTGATCATTGATAGTGTCGACGCTCAGTGGGTAGCCATCGTCCTCTGCACGCTTTATCACCATGTCGACCATGCCCTGATAGACGAAGCCATCCATCTCGTCGCGACTTAGCCCCGACATGCGCGCAGCCAACTCTAAGATAATTTCGCCGAGATCTTTAAGGCCAGGGGCGGGCTCGAAGGTCTTAGGTGAAAAAGATAGGTAGTTTCTAGTGGTAAAGTTCTGGAAGGTAACGTCAATATTGCTGTGCTCAGGGTGAACGGTACTGGGTAGGATTATGTCTGCTTGGCTAGTCGTTTCATTGATATAGATATCCAGTGCCACCATAAAATCGAGTGTGTCCAGCGCCTTGTGGATTTTGTCGCCGCGCGGGACAGACAATACCGGGTTGCCACAAATTGTTAATAAGCCACGTACCTCGTTGCCGGGTGCGGTGATTTCTTCAGCCATCAAGGACGCTGGAAGCTCACCGCAGGTTTCAGGTACGCCCCGCACCTTAGAATGCCAGCGTCCGTAGGGTTTAATGTCGCCCGCGCCGCCGGGGCCAAAACCACCTGTGGGTGCCGTGGCCAGCATCATGCCGCCCTCGCGGTCAAAATTGCCAGTCAGTAAGCTGATCACCATTAGCATCCAGTGTGATGCGAGGCCAAATTCCTGCGTACACAGCCCGATGCGACCGTAAAGCGCCGCTTTTTCTGCCGCACAGTAATCCGTGACTAATTGACGTAATATCTCGGCGGGGACACCGGTCAAAGCCGCCGTGCTTTCTGGCGTGTAATTGGCCACTGCTGTGCGCAGTCCGTCAACGTTATCGATGTAACCTGACAAATGTTCTAGCCGTATGTCATTTCTTTCAAATAAAGTGTTTGCAAAGGCCATTAAAAAGTAAGCATCGGTGCCCGGCTGAATAAATAGATGCTGATCGGCCGCCTCTGCAGTCGCCGTGCGGCGTGGATCAATCACCACACACTTACCACCGCGCTGTTGAATATCCATCATGGCACTTTTAACGTCCGGGGTGCCCAGAATGCTGCCCTGCGAGACAAGAGGGTTTGCCCCCATACAGATAAACATATCTGTGCGCGATAAATCTGGAACGGGGAACAACCATTCGTGACCAATTAAGCCCCAGCAAACCCGCTGCTGTGGCATTTGATCGACTGTGCCGGCAGAAAAAAAACGCTCTGTGCCAATCGCAGTCATCAGCGCTTGCAGGTAAACACCTGCGGCAAAGTCATGCCCGAGTGGATTGCCAACATATATCGACAGCGCATCTTTGCCATGGGTGTCGCGAATGTGGGAGAACTTCGCCGCAATGGTATCAAGCGCTTCATCCCACGAGATTTCCTGCCAGCCGTCTGTGGTTTTTTTTACCGGGTGGCGCAAGCGCTCGGTATCTTCATAGATGTAATTGAAGGCCTGTGACTTTGCACACACATAGCCTTTTGAGCGGTGATCCTCAGGATCACCTTTTATAGACACGATTTTTTCTTGATCGCGGTCCACCTGCACAATCAGGCCACAACAGGCTTCGCAGGTAGGGCAAATTCTCCGCAGCGTTTCAATGTTGTCAGACATCTTTAATCCTTTTTAAATTATTAGCGGTGGACGCTCGCAACAGCAGTTGCTCCATAACAAAGGGCAATAGGCTATGTCCGCCCGGTGGGGAATTGCGCAGCACTAACTCAATGCGGCGCTTGTCTTCTTTGTTTAAGTACCGTAACTCAGGGGCAACCAACGCACCAATATTATCGCCATAGGCTTCGGCTAGAATGCAATCCATAACAATTGCTTGGCTTAATATTGACGACGTACTGCTCAATTCCTTGTTCTCAAGACCGGCCTGTTCGAGCACTCCTGCCAGTTGCGCCTGTATACGTAACCATTGGCTGGAAACCTGTCGGCTTTCACCTACCAACTTGGCTATTTGGGGGTATGAACTAAAGTGAGCCTGTACTTGCGACACCCATTGCCTCACTTTGCCTTGCCAATCATGAGCCGTTAATTGCAATGTCAGTCTGGCTAGAACCAGCTCAGATACACCTAGCAGCAGATCGTCGCGATTTTGAATATGGGTATACAACGACATTGGCGCGACATTCAATTCTCGGGCAACACCGTTTATGGACACTTCCGAGATGCCGCTTTCCAGTAGGCGCAGAGCAGCGAGAAGTACCTGCTCACGAGACAGTCGTGCTGGTCGACCGCGCTTAACAAGCGCTGCGCTACTGGTCATGCTCCACCTTTACTTAGCGACGACATCTTGGTCGCTTGATTTAACGTATGGCATACGGTAATGTTTCTAAATATAGCTGTCAAGCGATCCTAACGCCGTAGTCGCTATATCAAGGATGCTAGAAATGGTTACCACAAAACGCACGTTTTGCTCCCTCTGTGAATCTTTTTGCGGTCTTGAAGTAGATGTCGAAAATAACAAAATTGTCGACATTCGGCCAGACAACGACCACGTTGTCAGCCAGGGTTATGCTTGTGTTAAGGGCATCAAATTTGATTCGGTGCAGCACAGTCCAGATCGCATAACAGAACCACAAAAGCGTGTAGGTAACGAGTGGCAATCTATCAGCTGGGATCAAGCTTTAACAGAAATTGCCGATAAAATGGCACAGCTTAAGAGAGACCATGGGGCGCAATCTGTAAGCCACTTTGTGGGAGCTCCTGGTGGTAGCAATTTACTGGCACCGGTATTCAGGGGTGAACTTTACAAAGGGCTGGGCTCAAATCGCATGTATGGCACTGGCACCTGCGACACCATGAATAAGTTTCGTGTCAACGGCGATATGTATGGCTCACCGATGCGGCTGGCTTATCCAGATGTCGACCATACCCAATTTATGATGATTCTCGGAGCCAACCCGCTTATCTCTGGCAATACCCTTTATCACTTGCCCCGCTCGCGTGAACGTTTTGGAGGTATTATTCAGCGCGGCGGTCGGGTTGTATTTATTAACCCCCGACGAATCGAAAGTGCGGGTAACGCCGAGCACCTATTTATTCGCCCCGATACCGATGTGTATTTCTTAGCCGCCTTCTGCAATGAGATCATTCAGCGCGATGCAGTGGCGCATGAGCGCATTGAAAGAACCATGAAGAACTTCGATGCGCTGAAACAAACCGTATCGCCATGGACACCGGAGCGACAGGCAAAGGTTACCGGCATCTCTGCATCTGCTCTCATCGATCTGGTAGACAGCTATGTGAGCGCGGGCGCCGCGGCACTGAATATGGCGACCGGTGTTAATCAGGGTCGCAGCGGCACACTGTGCTATTGGCT
>JAPKBI010000199.1 GCA_028823475.1 Halioglobus sp.
CTTTGGCTGTTTTTTGTGGGGTTCAATTATCTAGAGGCGACCCTTCCCTCGCTGGTGAGTAAGACGGTGTTCGCTGGGGGCAAGGGAACCGCAATGGGCGTTTACTCTTCCTGTCAGTTTATGGGTGCATTTGCCGGTGGTGCTGGTGGAGGTTGGCTATTAGATCACCTAGGCAGTGGCGTGTTGACTGGCGTGTGCCTTGCGCTGGCCGCTGGCTGGTGGTTGTTGGTTCAGACTACCCCTATGCCTAAGGAAGTGACGAATATCACCTCTACTTCCTTGACCGAGACCTGATCTGTGCAGATTTGGCAGTCATAGTGGGAGGGGTTCAGGTTCAATTATAGGACTTTGGCCGGAGTTGGTGTCGCAATTGAATGATGAGGTTGCTATAGTCGACAGTCAAACTCGCTATCAATTTTGTGTAAAAAATGAGGAAAATTTATGGCCACACGGGGCATTAACAAAGTCATTTTGATAGGTAATCTTGGCAATGATCCGGAGACCCGCTTTTTTCCTGATGGTGGTGCTGTTACGAATGCCAGTGTCGCTACTAGCGAAAGCTGGAAGGACAAGCAGACCGGGCAAATGCAGGAGCGTACCGAGTGGCATCGAGTCATTTTTCGTGATCGTGGAAACTTCAGGCTAGGACAGATAGCCGGGGAGTATTTGAAAAAAGGCTCTAAGGTCTATGTTGAGGGTTCTCTGCGTACGCGTAAATGGCAGGACAAAGAGGGCCAGGACCGTTATACGACGGAAATCCAAGCCGATGAAATGCAGATGTTAGATTCGCGCAGCGCAAGCTCGGGCGACTCTTATGATGGTGCCGCGAACGGTAAGCAAAATCCACCCTCAAAGGCCCCTTCGGCCCCTGTAGCCGCGGCTCCAATCCCAGAAGGAGACTCGGGAAATTTTGACGATGACATACCTTTCTAGGTGATGCGCTTGATGGCTGGACAGTAATTGCCGATCGGTTTTGCATCGACGATGCGTGTACTCATACTGGGATCCGATACGCCTCTAGGCGTCGCGCTGATCCGTCGACAAGCACTGTCAGGGCGCCACGAATTGGTGTCCATGAGTTGCTCAGCCTGTCGCTGGAAGAGCGAGCGACAGGCGAAAAAAAGTATCATACGCGCGAAGAGTGATGTTGTTGTTGATCTTCGTATAGACTCTGCTGGAGATGGTGGTCCGCAGATTCAGGAGCTGGACTTGCAGCGCTGCCACTGGGTAGCCAAGGCCTGTCATCGAACCGATGTTACTTACCTCTATGTCTCTAGTTCGACGGTCTTCTCTGGCGAGCTGGGCAGACCCTACGTGGAGGAGGACTCGCCAGATAACGAGGACGTCGCAGGCCATCTCCTTGCGCGTGCTGAACACGTTGTAGCCGATGTCTGCTTACGCCACCTAATATTGCGGTTTGGTCCTGTCTTTTCCAGTGAGGGCATGAATCTCATCACGCGATTGCTAGGCTCGCTGCGCGGGGGCGATAGCTTGGTGCTGGACAATAACCTGCGTGGTTGTCCCGTGGCAGCCGATGATGGCGCCAGGGTATTATTGGCGCTGCTTGATCAGTTGGGTACGGGGCTGGAGCCATGGGGAACTTATCACTATGGCAGTTCTGATACGACCACCTATTATGAATTTGCGGAGGCCTTGCTGGCTTCCGCTTCGGAGTTCTTTGAGTTCAGTCCTTCGGCGGTCCAACTGAAACCTGAGACTGACGGGTTGAGGTCGCTCAATCGGACACTCGACTGCAGCAAGATACGCAATACATTTGCCGTTAGACAGACTCCTTGGCGCAGTGCGATTGGCGATGTGGTGAAACATTATTACGAGCAGCAGCAGCAGGAGTGAGGAGTATGGGTCTAGTGACCGATGAAAATTCACAGGGTCTGTCTATAGCAGTTTTAACAGTGTCCGATACGCGCACGCGGGAAAACGATACGTCCGGAGACTTTCTGGTCAAAGCGCTGGAGGAAGCAGGGCATCACACTGGGAACAGAACCATAGTGCGCGACGATATTTACCAGATACGCGCGGTTCTGTCGGCACTGATTGCTGACGAAGGCATCAGCGCGGTGCTCGTGACTGGCGGCACAGGGTTTTCGGGGAGGGACTCTACCCCCGAGGCAGTGCGACCGCTCTTTGATAAAGCGATTGATGGGTTTGGGGAGGTGTTTCGCGCCTTGTCTTATGAGGAGATTGGTTCTTCGACAGTGCAGTCTCGTGCCCTTGCGGGCTTTGCCAACAGTACCGTCATATTTTGTATGCCAGGTTCCACTGGTGCCTGTAAGACCGCTTGGAACGGTCTTATTTGTCAGCAGCTGGATAGTGGCCACCGCCCCTGTAATTTCGTTGGCGTGCTCAGCGTGCTTGAACACGAGTGACTTTGACCCCTTTGATGCCGGTTGCAGAGGCACTGGCAATGGTTCTCTCCGCTGCTCAGCGCATCAATGAGACGATTGATGTGCCTCTTCTCGACGCCCACGGTTACGTGCTTTCCCAAGATGTATTGTCAACAATCGACGTTCCTCCGGCTGATAACAGCGCGATGGATGGATATGCCTTACGTGCCAGTGATACGGAGCAAACGCTCCCTGTAAGTCAGCGTATTCCTGCCGGCACTGTTGGCTCACCTTTGGAAGAGGCTTGCGCTGCTCGAATTTTTACCGGGGCAGCGATTCCTGCCGGTGCGGATGCGGTGGTGATGCAGGAGAACTGCACTGAAGTAGCCGGCAAGGTGAGCGTGTCAGGCCCTGTGATAACAGGGCAGAATATTCGTTATCGTGGACAGGATATAAAGTCTGGCGACACTGTTTTGGCAAAGGGACGCATATTACGCCCTCAGGACATGGGGATGTTGGCCTCAATTGGTTGCGCGCGCGCTAAGGTCTATCGTCCTTTGCGTGTCGCCGTGCTATCAACCGGTGACGAGTTGTTTGAACCGGGTAGCGGTGAGTTGCCCGAGGGTGGGATTTATAATTCAAACCGTTATACCTTGGCCGGATTGTTGAGCAATCTTCATATGGAATTTGTCGATTGCGGAATGGTTGTGGATGACGCAGATGCTACTGCGCGGGCGCTGCGGAATGCCAGCGAGCTTGCTGACTGTGTTATCACCACTGGTGGTGTTTCAGTGGGTGAGGAAGACCATGTTAAGGCCCAAGTGCAGCGCCTGGGACGACTGGACCTTTGGAAGCTTGCAATAAAACCCGGCAAACCTCTGGCTTTTGGGAGTATTGGCAATACATCGTTTATTGGCCTGCCGGGGAATCCCACCTCTGTTTTTGTTACTTTTTGCTTGATAGCACGCCCGTTCCTTTTAAAAATGCAGGGCGTTGCTGAGCCTGAGTCACCTCGCTTGCAGGCCGTGGCCGCCTTCTCGGTTAGTAAGCCAGGTGGTCGGCAAGACTACCTCCGCGTTATTTTGGAAAACACATCGCAGGGTTTGCTAGCGAAGAAATTTTCAAACCAGAGCTCTGGCGTGCTCAGTTCGGTAAGTCACAGTAATGCATTGGCAGTGATTCCACCTGGCGTTGTCGTATCTGAAGGCGATACCTTAGAAATAATACTGCTTGATTCGATAGCGGGATAATTGAGACGCTACTAGCGTTGCGCGCCGCTCTTAGAATATCAGTCTGCCTGCGCTGTCACGGCTAATCGGAAAACTTCTGGAACACCAGAGAAGCGTTAGTTCCACCGAATCCAAAACTGTTGGACATCACCCGTTGCAAATCGACATCGTCATGACGGGCAACCGCGATAGGTAAACCGTCAGCTTGCGGGTCCAGCTCCTCGATGTTGGCCGAGGCGGCGATAAAGCCCTGCTGCTGCATTAACAGTGAGTAAATCGCCTCTTGCACGCCAGCAGCACCAAGAGAGTGGCCGGACAGCGATTTGGTGGAGCCGATCACTGGTGTCTTGTCCCTGCCATCGAATACCTCTCGAACGGCTTTCAGTTCTTGAATGTCACCTGCGGGCGTACTGGTGCCGTGGGCATTAATGTAATCAACCGATCCTTCGACAGTGCTAAGCGCTTGGTGCATGCAACGCACAGCGCCCTCGCCGGAGGGTGAGACCATGTCGTAACCGTCAGATGTGGCGCCGTAGCCCACTAATTCCGCATAGATTTTTGCGCCCCTAGCTTTGGCATGTTCCAGTTCTTCCACCACTAGCATGCCGCCACCTCCCGCTATGACGAAGCCGTCTCGGTTGGCGTCATAGGCTCGGGAAGCTCGTTCCGGGGTGTCGTTGTATTTGGTAGACAGCGCGCCCATCGCGTCAAATAAACAGCTGAGTGTCCAGTGTAATTCCTCGCCACCACCGGCAAATACTATGTCTTGTTTGCCTAGCTGAATCTGCTCCATAGCGTTTCCAATACAGTGCGCACTAGTGGAGCACGCTGAAGAGATTGAATAATTAACGCCTTTGATTTTGAAGGGTGTGGCAAGACAAGCGGACACCGTGCTGCCCATAGTTTGGGTGACACGATAAGGGCCAACGCGGCGCAGGCCGCGCTCGCGCATGATGTCTGAGGCTTCGGTCTG
>JAPKBI010000200.1 GCA_028823475.1 Halioglobus sp.
AGCTCTACTGCCTCATAGGCGCCGCCGACAAGGCTAAGATTAAGATTTTTCCCCTGTAATTCGTCGTACAGCGCGCGCAGAGGGAGCTGTCCGGCGCATATAATTACGGTATCGACTTCCAACAGCTGCGGTTGGCCCTCAATAGTGATATGCAGCCCATCGTCATCAATCTTTTGATAGTCAATACCGTTAATCATTTTGACATCGCGCCGGGCTAAAGCCATGCGATGAGTCCAGCCGGTGGTTTTTCCAAGTTCTCGACCTACGCGCGTGGACTTTCTTTGCAGTAGGAAGACTTCACGATCTGCTTTTTCTACTACCGGCTCTACGCCGGTGACACCGCCGCGAGGATGGCGTTCGAAGTCGATACCCCATTCGCGGGCGAAGACGTTGATATCCAGCGCCGCCGAAGTGCCTTTGTGTAGGATCACTTCGGCCACATCAAAGCCAATACCGCCGGCTCCCATGATGGCGACTCTCTTGCCCACGGGTTTATGTCCCATAATCGCATCGATATAATTAATGACCATGGGATGATCGATGCCTTCCAATTCTGGTATGCGCGGTTGGATACCGGTGGCGATGACGATTTGATCGAAGTTGCCATCGTGCAGCTGGGTTGCTGTTGCGCGGGTATTTAGCTGGAGGTCGATATTTAGTACCTCGATCATACGAGCGTAATAGCGCAACGTTTCATAAAATTCTTCTTTTCCTGGAACCCGCTTCGCCAGATTAAATTGGCCGCCGATCTCAGATGCGCTGTCAAAGAGCGTTACTGCATGGCCGCGCTGTGCGGCGACAGTGGCAAACCCGAGTCCGGCAGGACCCGCTCCGACCACTGCGATACGCTTCGGTGCAGTAGTGGGTTCGTATTTTAATAGCGTCTCGTGGCAGGCCCGCGGATTCACCAGGCAACTGACCTCCCGCCCGGTAAAAGTGTGATCAAGACAGGCTTGGTTGCAGGCGATACAAGTATTGATCTCGTCTTCGCGACCTTCGCGCGCTTTTTTGACGAACTCTGGATCAGCCAGCATGGGGCGAGCCATGGAGACGAGATCAGCGTGGCCTTCTGCCAACACATTTTCGGCAACATCAGGCATATTGATACGATTGCTGGTAATGGTGGGAATGCCTAATTCTTTTGCCAAACGTCCGGTCACCCGAGCGAATGCAGCCCGCGGAACACGAGTGGAAATGGTCGGCACTGCTGACTCATGCCACGTAAAGTGCGTGCTGATAATGTTAGCACCGACTTCTTCAATTGCTTTGCCCAATTGCACGACTTCGTCCCATGACATGCCGCCTTGCAGCATATCCATGGCGGCGATACGGAAGATTACAATAAATTCCTCGCCCGCGGCCTCGCGAACACGGCGCACCACTTCTACTGGAAAGCGCATGCGGTTTTCATAACAGCCGCCCCAATGGTCGGTGCGTTGGTTGGTTTTTTCGACCAGAAAAGTACTGAGCAGGTAACCGGCAGAGCCGATAATTTCAACCCCGTCATAGCCCGCTTCCTTAGCGCGGCTGGCGCAGTTTGCAAAGTCCAACAATTGTTTTTCGATGCCGGCTTCGTCCAGTGCCGTGGGCATGGTGGGGGATATACGCGATTTGACAGCTGATGGTGCGACAGCATGCTCTGCAAACGCCAACGGCCCGCCGTGTAAAATTTGCAAGCAGATTTTGACGTCTGGATCAGCTGCGCGTACAGCATCGGTGACAATGCGGTGCTGCTTTGCTTCATCCGCGGTTGCCAGTTTTGCACCGAAACCGCCTTCTTCATTGGGCGAGATGCCGCCGGTGATAATCATGCCAACACCACCGCGGGCACGCTCTGCGAAGTATTCCGCCATGCGCTCGAAGCCATTCTCAGCTTCTTCCAAACCCGTATGCATCGAGCCCATGATGGCGCGGTTTTTGATTTTGGTGAAACCGAGGTCTAGGGGTGAAAACAAGTGCGGGTAGCGTTCTTCGCCGATCATTGCATAGTCCTTAAATATTTTTGAGAGAACGCTGCCCTGTGTTGGCACCATGACCTCGTTTTTGGAGGATTTCTACTCAGTGGTTCTCGACGGTGTCGATATCAATTAACAAGTCATCAACGGCCACTTGCTGTCCCGCCACGGCAAGGACTTCGATGACTTCGCCTGCTGCGTCGGCGGTAATCTCATAATGCATTTTCATCGCTTCTAGTATCGCCAAGGTTTGGCCTGACTCGACGCGGTCCCCCGCCTTGACGTGCACTTCCAATAACAACCCGTGCATGGGCGCAATGATTCTGCCGCCGCCGGCTGCCTCATCCTGCGCGCCAGCAAGACGGATCTGGTCACAGTATGTTGCAGCGCAGCCGTTGATAGACAGATACAGTTTGCTTTCATCGGGTGAAAAGTGTCGTACGAGATGCTGTTCGCCGTCGATACTGACCTGTGCCGTGTCCTCTAACACCGTCAGGAGCTCGATCACCGCTGCGTTATCGGCATCAAACACCCGATAGCCGCCGTTCCCCACAGGTGTTACAGATAGATCGTGAACCTGCTCGCCGTGAATATACAGTTTACGCGAGACCAGCGGGCTCGCGCTGGCCCAGTCGCGCAATTGGGGCGCGACGAGAATGCTGTTGTCATGCAGGGTCCGGTGTTGCAGCGTGAGTTCGATAACTGCGGCAACTGCACTGTCAGTAAAAGTGGGTTGGGGATCCGCGATTTCACCCTCAGAAAATTCTTCAGTGATAAACGCAGTCGTTGCTCGTCCCGCCGCAAAACAGTCTTTCTCTAAGCAGGCCACCAAAAAGTCGCGGTTGTGGCGTGTGCCAAATAACACGGTGCTCTTGAGCGCCTCTATCAATCGTAGGCGGGCGATCTCCCGGTTTGGACCGCTGGCGATAATCTTGGCAACCATGGGATCGTAAAAGGGTGAAACTTCTTGTCCACTGCAAATACCACTGTCCACTCGTACGCCGGTACCGGAAGGCGGCGACCAGAGGTCAACAGGTCCGGAGGTGGGTAGAAAATCCTGTGTGGGATCTTCGGTGTAAAGCCGTACTTCGATGGCGTGACCGCTCAGCGTGACCTCGCTTTGCGTGAATCCAAGAGGCTCGCCCTGCGCAACCTGCAACTGCAGTGCGACCAGATCGAGTCCTGTAATCAGCTCGGTGACCGGGTGCTCTACCTGTAGGCGCGTATTCATTTCCAGAAAATAAAATGCACCGTATTCATCCAGTAGAAATTCGACAGTGCCTGCGCCGCGATAGTCTATGCTCTGGGCAGCGGCTACCGCGGCGGCGCCCATTCCATCGCGCAATGCGTCGGTCATAACAGGACAAGGCGCCTCCTCGATGACTTTTTGATGTCGGCGCTGCACCGAACAATCACGTTCGCCGAGGTGTACTATGGTGCCGTGGCTGTCGCCAAATACTTGTATCTCTACGTGCCGTGGACGAATGATGGCTTTCTCCAGGATCAGTTCGTCACTGCCGAAGGCAGAGGATGCCTCTGCCCGCGCCAGCTTTATGGCGTTGGACAGTTCGCCGCCGTTGTGTACGATACGCATGCCCCGGCCGCCGCCACCGGCAGCCGCTTTTACCATCAGGGGCAACGTGATTTTCGCACCTTCGCTGAGCAAGGTTGCATCGCTCTGGTCTTCTCCTTCATAGCCTGGCACGCAGGGCACACCGGCTGCAATCATCCGGCGTTTTGCCTCTGCCTTGTTGCCCATAAGGTGAATCGCATCCGGCGTTGGGCCGATAAAGACGAGGCCGGCGCCCTCACAGGCCCTGGCAAACGCAGCGTTCTCACTGAGAAAGCCGTAGCCTGGATGAATCGCTTCAGCACCGCTGGCTTTTGCCGCCGTCAAAATTTTCTCTTGTACTAGGTAGGACTCGCTTACCGGACTAGGCCCGATGTGTACGGCGGTGTCGGCCATTTGTACATGAGGTGCCTTGGCGTCAGCATCAGAGTATACGGCGACCGTGCGATAGCCCTGGGCCTTAGCGGTACGAATCACACGGCAGGCAATTTCCCCGCGATTCGCCACTAGGATGCTGGTAAATTTTGTCATTGTGTTCTCCGTGGCTTACTCGTCGGCCCATTTAGGTTTGCGCTTCTCGACAAAAGCCGTGACACCTTCGCGGCCCTCTTCACTGAGCATGCAGGATGCAAATCCGCGCGATGCGAAATCCAGTGCCTCCGCACGTGGGCGTCGAGTGGCCTCGAATACAATACTCTTGGTGACCGCGTTTGCTCGGGGTGCACAGAGGGCTATCTGCCCCAGCACCTCTGCACATTTTTTTTCCATGTCCGCTGCGTCATCCGCCAAGATATGGCCAATCCCATAGTGGACCGCCTCCACTCCTTTGAACCGCGCGCCGGTCAACATCAAACGTCGGGCTTGAGTGAGGCCGACACGCTCTGTCACAAATGGTGCAATTTGTGCTGGGGGAATACCGAGACTGGTTTCCGACAGTCGGAATTTGGCATCGCGTGTAACGATAGTGACATCGCCGATACAGCACAGGCCCAATCCGCCGCCAATGGCAGCAC
>JAPKBI010000201.1 GCA_028823475.1 Halioglobus sp.
GTTGACCCGGCAAGCGCGAGCGCCATTAACGCAGAATTTATCCACTGGGACATGATCGATTGTTTCGTATCCGGAAAACTCGAACGATCAGACGGCCATGGTTTTATTGGCCTGGGTCGAAGGCGAATGCTGGAAATTCTTCACAGCCGTGCCGCAGAGCTAGGAGTGGCTTTGCATTTTGAAAGCGAATTCGAAGCCAGTGATATTGACGATCGATTTGCCGATGCCGATTTGGTGGTAGTGGCCGATGGTCTGAATTCCAAGATACGAAATGCACATCTCGATGAATTTGAATGTGATATTGATGTGCGACCTAACAAGTTCGTGTGGCTGGGTACACACCAGACTTTTCGGGATGCCTTCACCTTTATATTTGAGGAGACTGCTGCCGGTTGGATATGGGCGCACGCCTATCAGTTTGATGAGACCACATCCACGTTCATCGTTGAATGTAATCCGGATGTATACGATGCCCTGGGATTTGACAAAATGTCACATACCGAGAGCGCAGAAACCTGTCGCAAAATATTTTCAGCCTATCTGGATGGTCATGAACTCATGACTAATTCAGCACATGTGCGAGGTTCTGCCTGGATCAATTTTCCTTCAGTGCTGTGCCGACAATGGGTCAAGGATGACCGTGTTGTTCTTATTGGGGATGCAGCACATACCGCTCATTTCGCGATAGGATCGGGTACCAAACTGGGTCTGGAGGATGCCATAACGCTGGCGCAACACGTAAACAGTGATCTTCCTATGGGTGAGGCCTTAAAGGCTTATCAGGATGAGCGCGAAGTAGAAGCTTTGCGGCTTCAAAATGCCGCACAGAATGCGATGATCTGGTTTGAAAACACGCCGCGTTACCTCAATGCCTTTGATGCGAAACAATTTTACTACTCACTGCTGACACGCAGCCAGAGAGTCAGCCATGAAAACCTGCGATTGCGAGACAAGACGTGGCTTGAGGAGATGGAAAAACATCTTGCTCAAAAAGCGCTGGGTGTGGAATGTGAAGAAGCAATGCCTCCCATGTTTTTACCCTACAAGATTGGAAACATGCCACTCATAAATCGCGTGGTGGTATCTCCCATGTCGATGTACAGTGCTGAAGACGGTTTACCCTCCGATTGGCACCTGGTGCATTATGGAAGCCTCGCGAAGGGGGGCGCCGGCCTGGTGTTCACCGAAATGACCGATATATCAAGTGATGCCCGAATCACCCCCGGTTGCGCAGGAATCTGGAACGATGAACAGGAAGCGGCATGGTTAAAGATCAGCCAATTTGTGCACGCCCACACCCAGGCCAAATTTGTTATGCAATTAGGTCATGCCGGGGCCAAGGGTGCGACCAAAGTTCCGTGGGAATGGCATCCTGATCGCCTGGATGACCCTCTGGACCCTGAAGATAGATGGCCACTGGTTTCTGCCAGCCCGCTGGCTTACGACCATTATAGTGATACGCCTATGCAGCTGGACCGTGATGGCATGGACGGCATCAAAGATCAGTTCGTGGCCGCAACGCTTAGGGCGAACCGCGCTGAATTTGATATGTTGGAACTTCATGCTGCCCACGGCTATCTCATTGCTTCATTCATAACCCCAATTCTAAATCACCGTACGGATGAGTACGGTGGTAGTCTTGAAAATCGGCTACGTTTTCCATTAGAAGTTTTTAGCGCTATGCGCGCAGCGTGGCCCGCGAGCAAACCGATGTCGGTACGCATTTCTGCCCACGACTGGATGGGAGATGCGGGTATTGTAGAAGACGAGGCGGTGGAAATTGCACGGGCTTTCCACGCCGCAGGCGCGGATATAATCGATGTGTCCAGCGGACAAACCTCCCACGAATCCCGGCCAAGGCCAGGTCGAATGTTTCAGACACCACTGTCAGACCAGATTCGTAACGTGTTGGGTATTGCGACATTGGCCGTTGGAAACATCTATGAAGCGGACCATGTGAACAGTATTATTGCCGCGGGACGTGCAGACCTGGTGTGTCTCGCCCGACCGCATTTGGCAGACCCGAACTGGACTATGCGGGCCGCCGCTCAAATGGGGTATACAGGGCCTGCCGTTTCCGAACAAAAGCAATACTTTATGGGCTATCGGCAGTTGCACATTAATCTCCAGCGGGAAGCAGAAGCGACACTGGCTGATCCAAAGGCACCTGTAAACTAGAGTTGTACAGACTATGAAAAAACTTTCTCATGCAGTGGTAACTGGTGCGGGCACCGGAATAGGTGCTGCCATAACGCAGTTATTGGTGAACAATAGTATTCCTGTCACGCTGATGGGTAGACGTAAGGATGTTCTCGAGCGCACTGCGGACAAACTGGGCAAACCCGATTTGGTACAGACTATTGTCTGTGATGTTAGCAACGAAAAAAGTGTGCAGCAGGCCTTTGCTCTGGCGGCGGATGCCGAGGGTTTTGGATTAGTAGACGTGCTGGTCAACAATGCAGGTATTGCCCCTAGTGCACCGTTCCACAAATTGACCTTTGAAGAGTGGAATTCAGTATTTGAGGTAAATTTACATGGTGTATTTCACTGTACTCAAGCTGTGCTGTCCGGCATGCGAGAGAAAAAATTTGGTCGCATCATTAATATTGCCAGTACCGCTGCGCAGCGCGGTTATGCCTATGTGAGTGCATATTGTGCTGCAAAACACGGTGTGCTGGGTTTAAGCCGGGCGCTGGCTCTGGAAACTGCCCGACAGGGCATCACGGTTAATGCAGTGTGTCCGGGATTTACCGATACCGAGATTATTCGTTCTTCTGTCGCCAGCATTCAGGACAAAACGGGACGTAGCGAAGCCGAGGCGCTCGCTGAATTTACCAGTGTAAATCCACAGGCAAGGCTGGTGCTTCCAGAGGAAGTAGCCAACGCTGTGCTCTGGTTGTGCGCGGAGGAAAGTAGCTCAATTACTGGCCAGGCAATTTCAGTAAGCGGCGGCGAGGTTATGTAAGCCGTGCTTTCATATTTCAGGAGAAGTACATGCAAACAACACAGTTAAGCAACTATTCAGCAAAGCACTTTTTGTGGGAGGCCAGTGAGGGCGTAGCTCGTATCACGCTGAATCGACCGGAACGAAAAAACCCGCTTACCTTTGAATCGTATGCCGAACTGCGTGATCTTTTTCGGGCCCTGGTTTATGCCGATGATATTTTTTGTGTAGTGATACATGGGGCTGGAGGTAATTTCTGCTCCGGGGGTGACGTACATGAAATTATTGGCCCCCTGACAAAAATGTCGATGAAAGAGCTAATGCAATTTACCCGTATGACCGGAGATCTGGTAAAGGCGATGCGAGCGTGCCCTCAACCGGTTATCAGTGCAATAGAGGGTATATGCGCAGGTGCCGGCGCCATTATCGCGATGAGTAGCGATTTGCGCTATGCAACGCCCGATGCAAAGGTAGCGTTTCTTTTCAACCGTGTCGGTCTGGCGGGTTGTGACATGGGCGCATGTGCAATTTTACCTCGACTCATAGGTCAGGGACGTACCAGTGAATTGTTATATACCGGCCGCGCCATGAATGCCGAAGAAGGAGAACGGTGGGGTTTCTATAATGGTCTAAGTGATGCGCCGTTGAGTGATGCTACAAAAATGGCTCAGCGCATAGCCAGCGGGCCTACCTTTGCAAATGGCATAACAAAAAACCAGTTACAGTACGAATGGAATATGGGCGTAGACCAGGCCATTGAAGCTGAAGCTCAGGCGCAGGCAATATGTATGCAAACCGAAGATTTTGTGCGCGCCTACGATGCATTCGTGAACAAGGAAAAGCCGGTTTTCGAAGGTAACTAGCAAGCAATAATTTATCCAGCTTTCAGCAGGTGTTCTATGGTACGTAAAGCAAGCGCATGTATGGTAAACGTTGGATTTACAGCGCCGCTACTGGGGAATACTCCGGGGCCCACGACATATAAATTATCAAGTGTGTGGCAGCGCCCATAACTGTCTGTAACAGAATTTTTGGGATTGCTACCCATTACCGTACCACCAAGTAGATGCATACCGAAACGGGGACCCTGCCAGGCTTCCACTGCACCGGCCGCCTTGAATACGTCCAGACCTTCCTCTACAGCAAGCATGTTCATAGCATCGCCTTCTGGTCCAACGTTGTGGACGGTGTGGGCCAGGGGCATGTTGTATGCATCCAGTGTTTTACTGAGTGATACGCGGTTTTCAAACTGAGCGATGTCCTCCCCAATATTTACCATGTTGCCCATGTGCCTGGCTGCCCTGGTCATAAATGGGTGCAACGCGGCGCCGTAAATATCAGGTCGTGTATTGACGATTCCCAATAAATCGTTGGGTTTGAGTGCATTGGCAATTAGCCATTGCCAGGATCCGAACGCACCGTTTTCTCTTTGTTTGTTGGCGTAATTGTCCTGGTTAATAAGCTGCCCACCTGTAGGTCCCAGATGGGGACTGGTCTCTTCTTTAAACAATCCATAGATTGATGTTGAAAGGTGGGTCATAAGATAGCGGCCCACAAGGCCATGCTCGTTTGCCAGGCCATCAGGGAATTTGTC
>JAPKBI010000202.1 GCA_028823475.1 Halioglobus sp.
GAAGAACTGGGGCAGCGTCTAAAACAGCTCAGGGACAACGGCAAGCTGGTGGAGGCGCAGCGTATTGAACAACGCACACGCTACGATGTGGAAATGATCCGTGAGCTAGGTTACTGCACAGGTATCGAAAACTATTCGCGCTACCTATCCGGCCGGGCGTCAGGACAGGCACCGCCCACCTTGTTCGAATACCTGCCCGACAATGCGCTGGTGATCGTTGATGAGTCTCACGCCAGTATTCCCCAGATCGGCGCGATGTATAAAGGTGATCGCTCACGTAAAGAAACGTTGGTGGAATACGGTTTTCGTCTGCCATCCGCGTTGGACAATCGTCCCTTGCGCTTTGACGAATGGGAAGCCCTGGTGTCGCAGCTGGTCTTTGTGTCGGCCACACCTGGACCCTATGAAGCGGATAAGGCGGGACAAATAGTCGAGCAGGTGGTGCGCCCCACTGGCCTAGTAGACCCTTCAATAGAGATTCGCCCTGCAACAACTCAAGTCGATGATTTGTTGGGTGAGATACGCCTGGTAGCAGAGCGCGGCGAGCGGGTGTTGGTGACAACACTCACTAAACGCATGTCGGAAGACCTTACCGAGTATTTGGGTGAACACGGCGTGCGAGTACGTTACCTGCATTCAGATATCGAGACCGTAGAGCGTGTGGAAATTATTCGTGATCTTCGTCTTGGGGTGTTTGATGTATTAGTGGGCATCAATCTGTTGCGTGAGGGGCTGGATATGCCCGAGGTGTCATTAGTTACCATTCTCGATGCCGATAAAGAGGGGTTCCTGCGCTCCGAGCGGTCCCTGATCCAGACTATGGGACGTGCGGCGCGGCATATTAACGGCAGGGCGATTCTCTATGCAGACAGGATGACGGGGTCCATGGAGCGCGCTATTAAGGAAACCGATCGCCGGCGGGATCTGCAGCTTGCACACAATAAGGCGCACAATATTACGCCTATCGGTATCGAGAAATCGGTGCAGGACATTATGGAAGGTTCCAGGCTTATGCCGACTCGCGGCAAGGATAAAGCCAAAAAAGTGGCGGAATCCAGAGCAGCGTATAGTGCCGATGTCGCCAAACTTGCGCCTGCGGCGCTCGCGCGCAAACTCAAGCAATTGGAAGCACAAATGCATGAGCACGCAAAAAACTTGGAATTCGAGGATGCGGCCGCGATGCGGGATCAGCTGGCGGAAATCAAGCAACTGGCCTTTGTCAGTTAGTGACAAGGGCTCGATCCCATCGGCTATAGCAATTTATCGCTCAATCGGGCATTATATCTGCCCCGAATTCGGGGTGCATCCTGAAATAAATAATTCGGCCGGCAGTATCGCAGGGCGGATTATAGTTAATGAAATTAGTAAGTTGAGAAGAATCAAGTGACCTTTGGTAGGGGCCACCACTGAACAAGGAACAGCAATGCCTGTTATTACTTTGCCTGACGGCAGCCAACGAACATTCGATCATCCGATATCGGTGCACGATGTCGCGGTCGATATCGGCCCGGGATTGGCCAAAGCTGCGTTGGGCGGCATCGTGGATGGCCAAGAGGTGGATACCTCTTACGTCTTAGAGGGCGATGCCTCGATAGCGATCATCACCGATCAGGATGACGCGGGTCTGGAGATCATCCGACATTCTACCGCGCATTTGTTGGCAATGGCGGTGCAGGAGCTCTTTCCTGGGGTACAGGTCACTATCGGTCCGGTGATAGACGACGGCTTCTATTATGATTTTGCTACCGGGCACAAATTCACACCCCCAGACCTAGAAAATATCGAACAGCGCATGGAAGAACTCGCAGCGCGCGATCTGCCTGTGCAGAGAGTGGTGATGAGCCGAGAAAAGGCCATAGAAACATTCCGCAATATGGGTGAGAACTACAAAGTTCAGATCATTGAGGCGCTGCCTGAAGGCGAAGAGATTTCGTTGTATACCCAAGGTGCTTGGGGTGATCTCTGCCGCGGCCCCCATGTTCCCAGCACCGGAAAGCTAAAAGCCTTTAAGCTGACCAAAGTCGCAGGAGCTTACTGGCGCGGCGATTCAAACAACGAAATGTTGCAGCGAATTTACGGCACCGCCTGGGCCAGCAAAAAGCAGCTCAAGCAATACCTGACCCGCATACATGAAGCTGAAAAACGCGATCATCGAAAAATTGCTAAGAAGCTCGGTTTATTCCATACACAGGAAGAAGCACCGGGTATGGTGTTTTGGCACCCGGCCGGATGGAGCATTTATCAGACTATTGAGCAGTACATGCGAAAGGCTCAGCAAGAAAACGGCTATCAGGAGATCAGGACCCCTCAGTTAGTGGACCTTTCGTTGTGGGAGAAATCCGGGCATGCGGAAAAGTTCAGTGATGATATGTTTATGCTCAAGTCTGAGGATCGGGACTTTGCGGTAAAGCCTATGAACTGTCCCTGTCATGTGCAGGTGTTTAACCAGGGCCTGAAGTCCTATCGCGATCTACCTCTTCGATTAGCGGAGTTCGGATCCTGTCACCGAAACGAGCCTTCGGGTTCTTTGCATGGCATTATGCGTGTGAGAGGATTCGTCCAGGATGACGCCCATATCTTTTGCACCGAAAAACAAATTCAGCCCGAGGTTTCAGCCTTTATTGATTTACTGCATGCCGTCTACGAGGACTTTGGTTTTAGCGAGGTAATCTATCGTTTATCCACGCGGCCCGAGCAGCGAGTGGGTACGGATGCAGACTGGGACCGTTCGGAAAAAGCGCTGGCCGATGCGCTCGATGCGCAGAATCTTCCCTGGCAGGAACTGCCGGGGGAGGGTGCGTTCTATGGTCCAAAAATCGAATTTTCTTTGAAAGATTGTATCGGACGTGTCTGGCAGCTGGGAACAATTCAGGTCGACTTTTCGATGCCGGCGCGTCTTGATGCGCAGTACGTATCAGAGGACGGTAGCCGCCAGGTGCCGGTCATGTTGCACCGGGCCGTGTTGGGTTCATTTGAACGTTTCATTGGGATTTTGATTGAGCATTACGAAGGCGTTTTCCCCAGCTGGTTGGCGCCGACGCAGGTCGTTGTGCTCAATATTACGGATAAACAGTCCGAATATACCCAAAATGTGGAAGATTCCTTAAAGAACAAGGGTTTTAGGGTCATTTCGGACTTGAGAAATGAAAAAATCGGCTTTAAAATCCGCGAGCATACAATTCAGAAGGTTCCGTACCTGTTAGTGGTAGGGGATAAAGAAGTGGAAACACAAACTGTGGCCGTGCGTGCCCGTCGTGGTGAGGACTTGGGATCCATGGATCTCGACGCGTTTATCGCGCACCTTAGTGACGATGTTGCATCTCGCGGTCGCATTACAATGGAGAATAAGTATTAAGAAAGATAGCGGCAAAGGAGCCAGTAAAAAGGCGATTATCAATGACCAGATCACGGCGGACCCATTACGTCTGGTTGGAGCCGAAGGTGAGCAAGTAGGAATCGTGTCCTTGAAAGAGGCACTGGCAGCGGCCGAGGCGGCGAGCATGGATTTAGTGCTCATTGCCGATTCCGATCCAGCAGTGTGTAAGCTGATGGACTACGGGAAGTTTGTGTTTGAGATCAAGAAACAAAAAGCTGCCCAGAAGAAGAAGCAGAAGCGGACACAAGTCAAAGAAATGAAGTTTCGTCCAGGGACGGAAGATGGAGATTATCAGGTAAAACTACGCAACCTGATTCGTTTCCTAGAAAACGGCGATAAGGCCAAAGTTACGCTGCGATTTCGCGGTCGTGAAATGGCTCACCAGGAAATTGGCATGGAACTACTCAAGCGAGTAGAAGCTGATCTGGCCGAGTTGGGTGCTGTCGAGCAATTCCCGAAAATGGAAGGCCGACAACTCACTATGGTTATTGCCCCCAAGAAGAAGAACTAGCGGCCTGTGAATGCCCTTGTTTCTTTATACATTAACTTTCAAATGCGGAGTATTTGATTATGCCAAAAGCAAAAATTCACAGTGGGGCTGCCAAGCGGTTTAAGAAAACTGCCGGTGGATACAAGCGCAAGAGCGCCCATAAGAGTCACATCCTAACCAAGATGACTACCAAACGTAAGCGTCAGCTGCGCGGTACCTCTATGGTCCATAAGAGCGACGTTGTTCTTATTGATCGTATGATGCGTGCCAAGTAATCATTCTATTGGATAATTAGGGAGAAGCATTATGGCTCGCGTAAAACGAGGTGTAGTGGCGCATCGGCGTCACAAGAAAGTATTGAAACAGGCCAAGGGATATTACGGAGCGCGCAGCCGTATTTTCCGGGTCGCTAAACAAGCTGTTACCAAGGCTGGCCAGTATGCCTACCGTGACCGTCGTCAGCGTAAACGTCAGTTTCGCGCTCTGTGGATCACGCGTATCAATGCCCAGTCTCGCGCTAATGGCCTCAGCTATAGCCGTTTGATCAATGGTTTGAAAAAGGCTGAGATCGGATTGGATCGCCGCGTACTGGCGGATCTAGCAGTGCACGATAAGTCGGCTTTTTCGGCGATCGTTGAGCAAGCGAAGGCCGCATTGGCCTAAG
>JAPKBI010000203.1 GCA_028823475.1 Halioglobus sp.
TTGGGCTTAAAGTTTCGCAGGGTGTCGCCTACTTAGGCGGGGGATTGGCAATTGTAGCCTTGGTGTTTAAGGATACCATTTCGAGTGTTTTTGGTGGTCTCATTATTTATTTGGACAGCCCTTATGCGGTTGGAGATTGGATTTACACTATAGACGGCACAATTCAAGGCACGGTTGAAAAAATTAGTTGGCGTCTAACCCATATTAGGACGTTTGATAAAAGATTGATTTTTACGCCGAATAATATCCTAATCACACAAGCAGTCGTCAATGCCTCAAGGATGTCAAACCGTAGAATATTGCAATACATCGGACTGAGATATGACGATTTTGATAAATTTGAAGCTATCCAAAAAGACATTTATACCTATCTTGGTGAGCACCCAGACATTGACCAAAATTGTTTAACCCTCGTCAACGTGGTGAATGGCAGTACCGACATGGGCTCAACGACAGAAGGGTTTTTCGGAGGGTCCTCTCTAAACTTTTCAATCTATACCTTTACGAAAGTGACCAACTGGAGAAAATTTCAAGCCATTCAGGACAAAATCATGATGGATATAGGCCGGATCATTTATCGTCATGACGCTGAAATTGCCTTCACCACGATGACCTTAGATATCCCAAAGGCTGATATCGAACCCATCCCTCAAGCCGCTCAATAGTGTGGAAACTTCGATCCGGCCGACCGTAAATCCCGCCAAAAAAGAGCACGGCATCTGAAGTGAACCGGCGTCGCACGAAGGAGCCGAGCGATACCGTTGAGCGCGGCTTTACCGCTAAACGGCTATGCTCGGTAAAAAACTAATACAACATTACCGAGTTTTACAGCCCCCGAAAATCTGAACCTAGATAGTGGTATAGACAAAGCAAGCGCCGGACGGCGTCCATGCGCTGGTGGGTTTAGTCGTCATCGCCGCTCATAATCGCGTTGGTTTGCTGTTGATCTTTTTCGAGCTGATCCTGTTGTGCTTCACTCTGCAGCTTGAGCTGAAGCTCTTGTTTTTCACGTTGCTGCTGAGACTGTCGGGCTTGCTGTTCGGCTTCGTCTTCGTTCCGCTGGAGACGTTCTTCGCTGCTGCTTACTTCCTCCGCTGATTGCTCAGAGGATCCATATCCCTGAGCGCCTACCTGGCTTGCTGACAGTGCTGCTACCATGGCTGCCGCTATTGCAATTTGCTTGATCATGTTGCCATCCTATTTAAGGGTTTTTGCTGCGCCAAGTGTAGCCTATTTTTAACCTGTTGCAAAAATGAATGGAGACAGAGTATAAATTTTTTCGTTATATACCACGCTCACAAAGAGCACCCGGAGCTTGGCAAGAACGAGACACTATTGATATCGACGGTGACCGGGCCGCTGACCTCAAGGGAATCTCCAATAGACTTTAAACCCTGCAACACCACCAAGCATTACCGTCCGCAGCATAGCCACGCCGAACAGGCGCCAAAATGATCGCTGCAAAGGAATTGTTAGTCATCCTAAAGTAGAGCGCCAAAACGCTTTTTGTGGGGGTATTGGTTCATTTATGAGCGAGCAGCCCATCTGTGGGGGAGCAACAAAAAAGCCTGCAACTTGTAGGCTCCTAAGTGACTGATACTATAAAGAAACATGGTGGGCCGTGCGCGACTCTAACGCGCGACCAATTGCTTAAAAGCCAACTGCCTTAACTAAATTTTATTGCTATATTTCAAGTGCTTACGACGATTCTCTTTACCCATCAAATTGTAAAAACGTCAATAATAGGCCATTGATTACGTTGGTTTTTCGGCTCGCTTATGGGTAAGCACTCAATATCAATAATATGCACTGCTGCATAGGCAACAGATACCCTAACTAGCAGTTCTCCAATACCGATAAGCACCCGAGATACTAAAGTTCGAAACCTGTAGCCACCCGATATTCTAATATCTCCAAAATCAACAACATGGATATGTGCAGTCTATACCTTACCGGGTCAACGTGAAGTGGTCTCCCACAGACCCATCAGAAAGAATAAAGCGCGCATCCAATTGATTCTCAGTAACATCTAAGAGCACTGAACCCATCTCCGTTGTTCGAAGCAAGTGCGCGGGGTGCATGGGGTCATCTGTAAGGGTTAGCTTACCGGAGCTACCTGCCACAGTGTAAACCACCCTATCGTCTTCACCACTTTCAGTAATTTTTTTATACGCCTCTTTGCCGCGTCCACTGGTAGGGTCACCTGCAGCGTTCAATTGCGCATGCAAGGCTGGATCAAAGGTCGAGGACAGACCCGTGTGCCCCTGCAAATAATAAGAACGCTCATAAAAATGATCGTGCCCGTTATAAACCAAATCAACACCGTATTGATCAAATAGCGGTACAAATTGCTCCCTCATATCTAACATGGGTCGATCATAATTTTCAAAAATATGATCGCCATCGTCAGAATCATGACCGCCTTTGGTGTAGACGGGATGGTGAAACATAACAATCGTCCAATGAATTTTTCCTGCGGAAAGCGTGGCGGTCATATCGTCGATAAACCACTGTTTCATGTCTGCCATTTGTTCAGCGTCGCGAGCCGCTAGCTGCGAGTCTAAATTAACAACGTGAACATTGCCGTAGTTAAACGAAAAGTATTGCTCGGTACCGCTGGCAATCCCACCCTGCTCACCCGCAGTCGGGAAGCTAAAAATATCGAAAAACGGCATGCCTTCATATTCAATGCCGTCTTTTATCAGCGGAGCATACTCAAGCTCATCTGCTGCAATACTAAAACCGCTGGTGCCCATCTCGTGATTGCCAACGGTTGCCCATACTGGTGTGGACAACAGCACATCCGTAAAACGATCAAAGAACGTAGTTTGAAATTCTTCATCAGTGCCATCATCGTATGCGTTGTCGCCTAACATCAACAACATGTCCAGGGTGTTGTCTCCGGTGCTAGCAAAATAATCTTCAAAGCCTTTGTTGACTGCGTCTGCAGCTTCTGTCGCCTTTCCAGAATCGCCCACTATCCATATTTTTACCGAGCCATCGGCGGGCATGGACCCTGTTTCGGGCGCTGTCTTAAAGCGCGCTGCCGTGTTGACATCAACGTCGCCTCCAACCGCATAGTAATAGACTGTATCCGCTAATAAACTGCTAATGCTTGCCTCTTTATGATCTCCGTCGCCGCTAACGGCAGGCGCCGAGTAAGTATTTTTACCATCCATGCTATAGCAAAGGCTCTCGGCGTCACCGCGCCATTTCACCATGACACTGCGGTCGGAAAGCTGCTGCAAAAATAATCGCGAAGGGGGCGTTTCAGCTAACTCGCAATCAGCTGTCACAAAAGACTGCCCGGCGTCATCAAGACCATCGCTGTAAGTATCGCCATCACCATTGCTGCAGGCTGCCAGAAAGGCCAGAAGTAAAACATGAACCAGAATTCTATTTATCATGGCGTTGCGTAAACCCTTGTCTTTTTTATTAGCGTACATCACAAAATTATCGGGATTCAACCGATTCACACTAAAAATTTTCCCGCTGTTTGTACTAGATTCGTAGCAAAGGTAGCGTTTATCCCGCTTATACTTCACAACGCCCCCTTTATTTGTACTATACCTCACGACATTAGTTTGCCTACGGAAATCGTTAAAATTTTAAAATAGCCACGACAGATTAGGTTACAGGCGCACAGTTATTTAATGTCATCTAGAATTTCACTAAGTACTGATATGGGTAAGGCACAAAAAAGCCTGCAACTTGCAGGCTCCTAAGTGACTGATACTATAAAGAAACATGGTGGGCCGTGCGCGACTCGAACGCGCGACCAATTGGTTAAAAGCCAACTGCTCTACCAACTGAGCTAACGGCCCCAGAAAGAGAGGGGCATACTACGGAAAAAGGATAAAAAATCAAGCGCTTTTTACGGAAGATCATTGCGCTAATGCGTATGAAGATAATGTGTGGGGTCCTCCAAACCCGCATCGGCAAAGCCCTGGCGGCGCAGGCGGCAGCTGTCGCATTTACCACACGCAAGCCCCCCCTCAGTCGCCTGATAGCAGGAGACGGTGATTGCATAGTCTACCCCCAGCGCAATGCCAGCGAGGATAATGTCACCTTTTCCCAACTGCATCAGGGGCGTGTGTATCGTGATTTTTTGTCCCTCGACCCCTGCCCGCGTCGCGAGATTGGCCATCGTCTCAAACGCTGCAATGTATTCAGGACGACAATCCGGATAACCGGAATAATCCACCGCATTCACGCCAATAAAAATATCATGTGCACCCAGCACTTCCGCCCAGCCTAGTGCTATGGACAGAAATACCGTATTGCGCGCTGGCACATAGGTGATAGGTATCCCTGCCGTTTCTTCCTCGGGTACGGCGATGGACATATCTGTGAGTGCAGATCCGCCGATACTATCCAGATTGAGTTTAACCAACTTGTGCTCTACATCCCCAAGAGCATGCGAGACCCTGTCGGCGGCATACACTTCAGCGCGGTGACGCTGTCCGTAATCAAAGCTGAGGGTGTAGCAGGCATAGCCCTGTGACTGTGCCATGGCAAGCACCGTGGTGG
>JAPKBI010000204.1 GCA_028823475.1 Halioglobus sp.
GAGGGATTAACTAGATGCCAGGATTTACGCCTGTCATGTCAACCGATAGATCCCATAGCCTTTCTGCTACCGAGGTATCGCGGCTAGCGCGGTTAGACTGCACTTGTTTTGCGGGACCTGCAGTCTCGAAGCGGTGAGCCGGGCCATAATAGTCGCCGCCACGCACCTCTGCAGCCGTTGCAGCGCAGAGAGTGGGCCAAGCGCCAGCCGCAGCGGTATTAAGTAACGGCTGCAGTAGTCCTGTGGCCTTGCTTAATAATACGGGCATGTACCGATCCAATTCTGTGCTGGCAATCCCAGGATGACAGGCGACAGATAGAACCGGCAGTTTTCCCGTCTGCAGGCGACGCTGTAACTCGTATGAGAAGAGTAGATTGGCTAGCTTGCTCATGCTGTAGCGTCCAGATGCGCTGTAATAGCGTTCCGCGTTGATGTCCTTGAAGTTTATCCGACCCGCATTGTGGGCGATACTGCTGGTGTTGACTACGCGTGAAGACGAGGTCTCAGCCAGTTTCTCCAGTAACAGGCCGGTCAAAGCGAAAGGCCCTAAATGATTCACGCCAAACTGGCTTTCAAAGCCATCTTTTGTCAGCTCGTAGGGTGGCACCATTACACCGGCATTGTTAATCAATACATCGATTCGTTTTTCAGACTGCAACTGCTCAGCGCACTGCCTGACGGAAGCGAGATCGCCCAGATCCAGCGGGACATAGTTTAAATCGACCGCGCCGTTTTGCGCCTCAATCCTTGTAATGGCGTCCTTGGCCTTGCGCTGTGACCGGCAGGCAATGAGTACACGCGCGCCTCGGGCTGATAGGGCCCGCGCCGCTTCGTAACCCAATCCTGTGTTTGCGCCGGTGATTACAACGGTTCTGCCGCTTTGATCCGGCACATCATTTTCGGTAAATCCGCGCGTCATACTTGCACTATCCTTTGAATGCAAATCATTGATTATAACTGAGAAAACTAACGCCCTACAGCGTGTCCTTTCACTTAAGAGAAAAACTATAGGCGCCGCATGTTATTGTCGGGCAGTCTGTGCTGAGCCGCAGGCTTTCGCTGTATTGATCAATCAAGATTTAGGCAGTCGTTAGAATCTAATTAGTTTTGGCTGGCACCGGCTAAGCGGGAGGCACTGCGTTTCGATTTTATTATGGATACTTAGACAATAAAGCTTTTACCCAAAGTTAGGCAGTCGTTTTTGAACTTAAGAGCCGGCGTTATTACTGCCGTTGTCCTGCACTTGACGACTTCAATTCGTGTTTTGTTGTACTGTTAGCGCATTAACATTATGGAAGATAATAACGATGTTTGAGTTATCCCTATTGCTGTCATGGGCACTGATTTTGATGATGTTCGCTATGGGGCTAGGACTGGCTGCCAGAGATTTCTTAGGTTTGCTTAGGTCACCAAAGCTTGTACTGATAACTCTTTTTGCTCAACTCTTTTTATTGCCAGTAATGGCTGTGGGGATCGCCCTAGTATCAGGACTAACGCCCGCTTTGAGTGTAGGTTTATTGTTAGTGGCACTTTGCCCAAGCGGCAGCACCTCTAACTTTTTAACAAAGCTGGGCAACGGTAATGCAGCATTGTCGTTAATTTTAACCGCACTTATTAGCTTAATCACTGTATTCAGTTTGCCGCTTGTGTTGCTGACGTTGGCGCCAATGCTAGGTTATACGCAGGTCGGTATGAGCCTATCCTTCATCGCTACGGTCACAGATATCGCCATGCATACTTTACTGCCTGTGATTGCTGGGATGTTATTCAGGGCGTTATTTATAGACACTGCCCGCCGCATTGAGTCGTTAGCCGTCATGGTATCTAGCATCGCATTCGTCGTTGTTATTGCGCTACTGTGGCAACAAAACTGGTCATCTATTGTCGGTTCTTTCGGCGAGGTTGGCTTAGCCACGTTGGCACTGCTGTTTTGTGGTTTGTTAGTCGGACTCGGTCTGGGGGCCATGATTAGGGCGTCTAGCCGGAATCGTTTTACTATGATGTTGGAGGTCGGCATTCAAAACGGGGCCCTCGCTTTTTTTATCGCTGTTAACCTGCTTAAGGATATTACGCTAATAGCGCCTGTGACAGTTTACACAGTGGCCATGGTTCTGGTCGCCCTACCTATTGTGCTGTACAGAAGGCACAATGTTTCGATGCAGAGTTCGCCCAGCGGATAGTGTGGCAATGTCAACCACGCAGAACACGTCCAATTTCTACGACTGGTCTAATACCCCACCGGACTCTGCGAAAACGCCCTTGCGTCGAACTGCCACGCGTGAGCGCTGGTCCCGTCAGCGCGCCGCGTCGAGGGATGAACTACCTTGATCATATAAGCGCTTGGACGGGATTACAGTGCGCCCGAGAGTGTGTATCCTAACGTTCGACCGGCGCTAGGTGTTCCCCAAATCGCTGTAAGCTAGGTCTACAGCAAGGGGGCATCAAAAGGCAGCACAAAAACAGAAATTGCACGAGATATGTAGCATTTTGGATTTTTCGATGGTTAGGCCTAGTTGGCCGAGCGTAAATGACATTTAAATAGGGGTAGTTTACATGCAGGATCTGGAAGGCAAAGTAGCCGTTGTCACAGGAGCGGGCTCAGGTATTGGCGAGGGAATCGCGCGCGCTGCTGCGGCATCCGGCATGAAAGTTGTGGTCGCCGATATAGATTTGTCAAAGGCTGAGACTGTTGCCTCAAGCCTGGGTGAGCAGGCAATGGCCTGCAGAGTCGATGTCTCCAGCCTGGCGTCGGTAGAGGCCATGCGCGATTCGGCACTGGAGCACTTCGGGGGTGTGCATCTACTGTGCAACAATGCTGGGGTCTGGATCGGAGCTATGATGCACGATGCGGATATCAAGGATTGGCAATATCTGATCAACGTGAATCTGTACGGTGTTATTCACGGTGTAAAGGCATTTTTGCCGTTATTGGTGGAGCAGGGCGAGGGGCACATTGTCAACACGGCGTCTATGGGCGGGCTGATCTCCGGTCCGCCAGAAGGGCTCTATACAACCACCAAGTTTGCGGTAGTGGGACTTTCTGAGGCATTGGCGATGGAAGTGGCTGATAAAGGCGTGGGCGTCTCCGTTCTGTGCCCCGGCCTAGTCAATACCAACTTAATTACCCAGTCCTTTGCCGTGCGCCCCGCCGAACTTGATTCCGGTATTGATCATCAGCAGCCGGCGCCAGATGTAGCCAACGGAATATCTCCTCTGGTGGTAGGTGAGCAGGTAATGGATGCAGTGCGTGAAGGCAGTTTCTATGTTATCACCCACGACGAATATCGCGATATTATCGCCATGCGTCACGATGGTATTCTTGATGCGCTGGATGCTCATGCCAAACGCTATGGCTCCACGTCAGGCAGGGTGCTGTGAGCCCTTCTGCGCGCATGTTTCTGGTGTCCTCAGTGGGTCGGGGGCGGGTCTAGGCCGAGTGCGGTCTTTGCAAATGCCAGAGCAGCCGCAGCGCCTACGCGCGAACTATAGGCTTCCAGAAACAGCTTGCCGACAACCTTGCCCTGGGGGTCAATCACAATCATTCCCGGGTACGGGATGCCGTACTCAAAATCACCTGGTCTGTAGTCCTTGTTCAGAATGCCCAGTGTCTTGAAGCTCAGCGCATTGACGTCTGAAACAATGGGAATGGTGATACCAAAATTCTCGATAAACGCCTGTTGCAACAACGGATCGTCATAGGTGATAGCGACCATGCCGATGCCAGCCGCGTCAAATCCGGCGTTATTTTCTTGTAATTGAATTATCTGGCGCATGCAATAGGGGCACCAGTCAAAGGATCGACTAGCGATAACGGCGGTACCATTGGCCCCTTTGAACTCGTCAATCAACGTTATACTGCGACCTTGGTAGGTCGCCTGTAACCCAGGAAAACGCGAGTTTATTGCAGGACCTGGATCGAAGTCGTCGTTGTCCACTGCGACAAACATATCCCGTGTGATTTGCGCAAAAACCATCTGTTTGAGCGGTTCTCGATACAGGTAACCGACCGCGAGTGACAGCAGGATCAGAACAAATACAATTTTAAATGGAGTTTTCATGTTGCGTCACCCCGAAATGCTGCTTGATTAAGGCTAACAAAAAGTACCTTCAACGTGCAATGGTACCCTTAGTTTTTAGCTAGTGAAATATGACGATTGTGGGTGGGTGTGCCTTTCTAACGTTGCAAATAGGAGTAACTTTAGAAGAAATCATTCTAACCGTCTGTGCTCAGGCTTTGGTAATATAGGACTTCACAGAAGTGAAGATAAATAGGTACGCTATCAGCGGGGAGTTAGCCGAGCGGGGCGGTCTGATGTTCTCGGTTAGGGAGTAGGCTTGGTCTGTCTGCAAGCCTGTTGAGAAGCCCGCGGATGAGAGCCCCTCTGGTAAAAGGAGCCGCGAAGCGATACGACAACAGAATACCCGCCCACGATGCGAGCCAATAAAAATAATGTTTAAATGTGTAACGTTTCGCTTATTAAGAATAATAAACCTGCTACCTGAGTATACAGAATGATGGAATGCATAGA
>JAPKBI010000016.1 GCA_028823475.1 Halioglobus sp.
GCATGAGGATGCAAAGAGTTCAGCACTTTAGGGCGGTTAATGGTGATTTCTAAAACATGGCCTTTACGCACTGCAGAACAGAATTCATAGTCATCCCCCAGTTCAGTCGCAGCCACAGGCATTTGAATTTCAAGACTCGTTTTCGATAAAGCCACACGATTACCCTTGCCAATAGAATCAACAAAGAGAGACTGGCCGACCATATCGCTGCTTAATAGGGCCTCTAACATCGGCTGGTCATCTTCAAAATTATTAGCGATAAATCGTGCATTAGTGTTTACCAGTCGACCAATAACCACAGCAAATAGCGGCTTGCCACGACCAAATTGAACCGTATAAGACTCAACCACCGCTTCACCGCTAGGGCTCTCATCCAGCTCTACAGAAGCCACTTGGTTTAACTGTTCCTGCAACGCTTTTGAATCACATCGCTGCCAGCCAGGCTTGGCTGAGTAGACGCCCACCGAGTGCTTGTGCATGACCCCACCATTAGCACCCACCAGCCCATAACTATCGGGTTTATTGCGAAGGCGTTTAACCACCGCAGCAATACCGTGCATGGAATAATTATTACCGGGACCACCAAAGAAAGGCAAGCCACCGGTTACAGTCAACACCTTGTCTGTCCCCGCCAAGCCAAGTGCCGATTTTGTTGCCGCCACAACAATAGGAAAACAGCTATAGACATCAATAGCATCAAGTTCGATACCGCTAATGCCTGCTGTCGCTAAAACCTGTTGGTAGGCTGCGGTCAATGCCGGAGATTCGCCTAGTTTGTTTCGCGCCAGTAACTCTTTATCATAGGCATCGGCATAGGCATGCAGGTATACCCATTGACTCTGATCAATACCCAGCTGTTGTGCTTTACCCACTGTCGTTAACAAAACGGCTGCCGATTGATTCACTCCGTCTTTGGCGACCATTGCCCGAGTATAGGGATAAGCCACATAACCATTCTTATCAGAGGGGGTCGCTATCTCTTCAGCACTGAGACTGACCGGGAACATGGCGTGCGGGTTGTTTGCCGCCACCTCAGAAAAAGGCGCCAATGATTGCGCCATATCCTGTGTATAAGTAGCGATATCTTTGTTCTGATCGCCTCGACGGGCCACTTCACAGATAGCGTAAGACGCAGGCGCAGTCATTAACTGGTGCTTCATTTGCTCATAAGTTAACAAGCCCTGCATGCCAAGACCTTGATCTTCAAGCTCACCGTCAATGTGCTCTGACCAATCAAGTGGATGCTGTGCCTTCATCGCAGCTTTAGTGCTAGCAATCACTTCAGCACCTGCCAGCAATACCATCGATGCATCACCATCAGCCAGACGCTCACACCACTCATTAACCAGCTTTTGAGGCGTATTACCGCCTACAACAGAATATATCGCCCTAGCAGGGTTTGCCCCAATGCGCTTGGCAATGGAACGCGGCATGTTATTGGTATTACCAAAAGGCATTGGCCACATGGGGGTACTATCGGGAAAGGTACGGGTTGCTACCACCACATCAATTTCGCTCGCTAACCTCTCTACGGAAAGCGCATCATTAAGCGCGGCTGCGGCCGCCTGGCCTGCTAACTCATGCGCCGAAGATGCATCTAATAAAGGCCTATTCATATGCTCAACAACTTCACCCACCCCAATAATAATGGGCGTATTTAAATCCATAGACATTAACACTTACCTTTTTGAAGACGACAAAACATTAAAACGCTAAAACAGCCATTGACACAAAGAGTATACTGTTTAACAATACATATCAATTAAGATTTTTACCCGGTTAATTTTCTTATCGGCTCTATTTATCGACTGGAAAGACGACTAGGTAGGCGGCTGTTTATTCGCTAATGAAATTTGAACGATCCTGCCTAGTAGACAGCAAAACCGGTATAAACTTTTGCACTATCAATTAGTTACAAGCTTAAAAAACTTCGGATAAATACGAATGTACAGCCAGTCGATAACACTATATAATAATAGTATACTATTAAAGAAATCAGAGGAGGTATTATTGTGAAAATGAACGATCTAATACTGGGCAGCGTTGATGACCACATCATTGAGCCGCCGAATATGTTCGAGCAGCACCTAAGTAAAGAGCATCTAGGCATGGCACCACAATACATTGTTGACCCAAACGGCAATGGAGCCTGGCACTTTGAAGGCCATAAAATCTCCAACATCGGGCTGAATGCCGTGGTTGGCCGCCCCAGAGAAGAATACGGATGCGAGCCAACCTCTTTCGATCATATGCGCCCAGCTACCTATGATGTCCATAAACGTATTGACGATATGAATGTCAACGGCCTTTGTGGTTCATTAAATTTTGGTACCTTTGTCGGTTTTGATGGTGCTTTTTTTCTTCAAGCAAAAGATAAAACCAATGCCCTACGCTGCCTTCAAGCCTATAACGATTGGCACATTGACGAGTGGTGTGGCGCCTATCCGGGGCGCTTTATCCCCATGGCAATTATTCCCCTGTGGGATATTGCCGCGGCCCTGGAAGAAGTAAAACGGGTTAAAAAGAAAGGCTGCAATGCAATAGCTTTCTCTGATAATCCGGCAGCTAAGGCATTGCCATCGATTCATAACGCTTACTGGGAACCTCTGTGGCGAATTTGTAATGAACTCAAGGTTGTCATCAACTGCCACATTGGCACCGGATTTCAGCCACCCCATCCCTCTATGGAATCCCCTATTAATGCCTGGATCACCAACATGCCTATGTCCATTGCGAGCGCCGCAGCGGATTGGATTCACCTGGCAGCATTAAACCGCTATCCGGATTTAAAAATAGCCTTGTCGGAAGGTGGTATTGGCTGGATACCCTACTTTCTCGAACGTGCTGATTTTACCGCCCAACACCATATCTGGACACGCATGGACTTTGGCAGTAAAAAACCCTCGGACGTTTTCCGTGAGCATTTCATTTGCTGTTTTATTGATGACGCTTTTGGCATTAAAAATTATCAAGACATTGGCGAAGATATCATCTGCTACGAAACCGATTACCCTCATTCCGATTGCGCCTGGCCGAAAGCACCTGAAATACTCTGGCCAAGCATTGAGAACTTACCCGAAAGGATTATCAACAAAGTCACCCATGAAAATATGATGCGTGAATACGACTGGGATCCAATATCAGTACTAGGCCGCGACAACTGCACCGTTGGCGGCTTGCGCGCCCAGGCCGCGCATGTAGACACAACGCCCGTATCTTACGGCGGCGGCGACCCAACACTGGTGGGCACCGGCCCGATCACCTCTGGTGAAGTGGTTAAACTTTTTGTGGATAACCTGGCGGGCGAATCTACAGAGTAAGCTCAAACAAAAAAAATAACTACTTTCTCTGAACACCTTGGCAGGTAGCCCAGAAAAAACCTATGGATGTAAGCTATGAACGCCCCACTGACATTTAACAGTGACTATGTAGAAACGGTTCCGGACCATATCCCGTCGGAATTAGTCCACGACTTTGATCACTTTGACCCGGTAAAATCTAGCAAAGACCCCTTTAAACCCTTTCTTGATTTACAAGCTACAGCGCCCGATATTTTTTATTCGAGAAATCATGGCGGTTTCTGGGTCGTGCAAAAATACGACACCCTAAAATACATTATGCAAACACCCAAACTTTTCTCAAGTTGGCCAATGAATATTCCCTATGTACCGGCATGGCCAAGAAAACTGCTGCCCGTGGAACTTGATCCACCGGAGCACAAAAAATACCGGGGCATGCTGGCACCACTCTTCACACCCAAAGCGGTAACCCTGATAGAACCCATGATCCGCCAAGCCTGTGAAGAATTGGTCGACGGCTTTACCGACAGCAGTGAAATAGAGTTTTTAAAGGATTTTGCCCGCCCGTTTCCAACCAATACTTTTCTTAGCCTGATGGGCTTACCCCTCAGCGATGCGGAAAAATTACTGGATATAGAAGACAGAATTATGCACCCGTCTTACTCCGCAGAAATAAAAATGCAAGCGGGTATCGATATCATGGCTTATATGACCGAAGGCCTTGCAAAAACTAGAAAGCAGCCGCAAGACAGCGATAAGCTACTGTCACATATCAGCTACTGGAAAGATAAAGAAGGCAATGCCCTGAGCGATGAAGAGATCCTGGATATTGGCTTCCTAATGTTTATGGCAGGACTGGATACCGTTACCTCATTATTTGGTTTTTCTTTTGCCCACCTGGCTAATAATCATCAACTACAGCAACAACTGATTAAAAACCTCGATGATCCTAAGGCGCTAGACTCTGCCATAGATGAGCTACTGCGAAAATTCCCCTCGGTTAATACCAATCGTACCGTGTTAGAAGATTGTGAAATAGACGGTATCACCCTAAAACGCGGCGATAGAATTATGCTGCCCATTGTACTGGCAAACCACGATCCATCGAAATTTAAGTGTCCCCATCAGGTCGACTTAACCAGAAAGGACAACGAACAAATGCTCTTTGGCCACGGCCCACACAAATGCATTGGCCAACACCTGGGAAGACTTGAATTACGGATCGCACTGGAAACAATACTAAGGAGAAAACCTTATTTTTCTATTCCTGCGGACAAAGAGATTTCCACCTATGGCGGCGGCGTGATGGGAACCCTGTCGCTGCCCCTTTGCTGGAAGTAACAATCCTTAAACTATAAAACAAAAAAATAACATAAAAATTATGAGGGGAAAAAATGAGTGAAGCATCGCTAACTTATGTCTATCTTTTCGAATACGGCAGTTATCTAGGCTGGCTTATCGGTTTGGTATTACTCATCACCAAATTTAAGGATCAACGAATTCTTCAATGGACCTTTATTTCCATGACGCTGCTATTTCCCTTTGAGTGGTATGCTGATATGTACTGGATGTACATAAACTACGACAGCCAGTTCACACCCATGATGGGTCACTTCCCCCTGTTTATGCCATTCGCCTGGGGCTGGTTTTTTGCGCTGGTGCTTGGCGTGTGTCTCAGCCAAAAAGATAAACTGGAAGCCATGGGTCCAGCCAAATCCACTACGGTGATATTAGTCGCCTTTGTCATCTGGGATATTGCCGTGGAAGGTTTTGGTACTAACACTGGACTTTGGGTTTACTGGTGGCCAGAAGAAAGCTTTATCCCTGGCACCAAACTGCCTATATGGATTCCGATGTTAACCGCCTTGCAAACACCTGCCTACTATTTCAGCGCCCTATGGGCTGAAAAGCGTTATGCCAACGCATCGTGGTCTAGTGGCTTTATTACTTATTTAACCACGACACTACTAGGGAGTATTATATTGGCTGTAGTCGGTAAAATCTGGGTCGATACTATCGTTGGCCATGACCCCGCGCCATTCGCACCACAATGGTGGCTAGACGGCAGTTTTCCAGTCTTTTGAATCACTAAGCCTTCCTAGGCAAGGTCCAACTTGCGCAAGAAAGCAGATTGCGCTCGAGGGGACAGGCAGCACTGATTTGTCGCCGGATTTCTTCCTGCAGAAAAATTTGTTCCTAGGAAAATTCAACGTTCATTATTACAAATCCAGGCTAGCTAACAAGCGGACCATATCGTTTTGCCCCTCACCAATACTACCGGTACGCGCATCGCGTAGAAGTTTTTCAATGCCAGATTCAAAAACCACCGCGGCACCACCGAAGACTTCAAACGCGAGGCCGGTTACATCAATTGCGGTCTCAACACACATCGTTTTTGCGGCGGATGAAACCGAATAGCTTAACTCCGGGTTGTATACATTTTGTTCCATTACATGACGATACAGCGCCCGACTAGCCGTGATTTTTTGAAACATCGTAGCGAGCTTAATACGGATATTTTTGTGGTTAAAAATCGGCTCCCCCCCTTGAACGCGGTCTTTGGAATAATTAAGTGCCAACTCGTAGGCAGCGCGTGCCAAACCGGTATTTAGGGCCCCTACGGGTCCAGATCCCCCCGACAAAATGCCTCGCAATACATGCGGGTATTGTTCAGGCCCGAAAACCAGATTTTCAAAAGGCACTTCGACATCATCGAAGAAGATTTCGCTGTCAGGCAGAGCGCGAAGGCCGAGCTTGTATATATTTTTACCACGGCTAATACCGGGCAAGTCTAACGGTACCAGTATGGCTGCTCGACCATTTTTGTTGTCGCCATCGTCATAGCGACAGAAGAGAGACATCACATCGGCAATATATCCATTACTGATCCAGGCGGATTTCTGCCCGTTGATAATCAACTTGTCGCCTTTGCGCACCGCCACGCAGTCGCTGGCCTCGCCGCCGCGGGCATGCGGACTGATGGCTTGGGAATAATCGATTTGATCGCTACCGTGATTAGGTTCGGTCAATCCCCAACAACCTATTTGGTTATAATGAAACTTCTCCATCAGCTCAGGCCGGCCTGACATCATCGCCAGGTACGCGGGAAATGAGGCCGCAAAGAAGCTTCCCGCGAGGCCATAATCGCCCCAGCCCAGCTCTTCGGCGATCAAACCATTGATACGCGAATACTCCATGGGAGTAACTTCGCCAATCAACTCACCCAGGTGGAGGCCCAGGTCGCAAAATTGTTTGCGAACCGCCCAATAAGGAGAGTCTTTGGCAAACGCCAGTTCAGGGTCCATGCGATCAATCGTTTGTCCGGCAGGTCGCATGATATCTTTGGCAAATCGGTGCGCCGTTTCCTGCATGGAAAATTCAAGATCGCTAAGACCAGGTTGCCTTTCAAATACGTCGCTCATGTAATCCTCTTTTGTGTATTAATTAGTAAGCCTCAGCCACCTGGATCACCTGCCGACCCAGGTTTTTCCCTGAGATCAGGCTATTGATAGCCTCGTGACAGTTTTCCAGTCCTTTGACGATCGACACAGGAGACTTATAGTCCCCACTCCTAAACCACTTTTCTGTTTCGCCGCGAAATTGTGCAAAACACTCGAAATGGTCATTGGCGAGAAAGCCTTGTACCTTCAGTCGTTTTAAGGTTAACGGTAACCAGTTGGGACCATGGCTTACCTCGTCACCGTATTGCGCAATCTGCCCGCAGAGCGCGATACGCCCGAAATCATTCATCAAGGGTAATACGGTTTGCTGCACTTTCCCGCCGACATTTTCAAAATACACGTCGATACCTTCAGGGCAGGCAGTTTTCAGATGATCGGCAAATGCCGGATCCTTGTAGTCAACACAGGCATCAAAACCACCTTCCTCAACCACGTATTGGCATTTATTAGCGCCACCAGCAATACCGACTACGCGTTTTGTACCTGTCATGCGAGCCAATTGACCGGCCGCATATCCTACCGCTCCCGCCGCGGCGGAAACAACCACTGTGTCGCTCTGGGTGGGTCTGGCAATTTCGTTTAAACCAACCCACGCCGTAAAACCGGTAAACCCAAGGCCAGCCAAGTGTACAGCGAGTGACAAGTCACCATCGATCTTGTAGCACCAGGGACCTAGCTCTGCCGGCTTAAACACCGAGAAATCACTCCAGGTGCTCAGGGTATGGACAAAGTCCCCTGGCACAAATCCATCGGCATTCGATTGAACCACTTGTGCTATTTGGGTGCCAACAAAGGGGTGCCCCACTGCCATGTTCACTACGTACGGGTCCTCGTTCATCATGGCACGGCAGCCGGCGTCTACGCCGATATAGATCGTTTTTACTAACAGCTCTCGTTCACCCGGTTCTGCTACAGGCACTTCAAGAATTTGAAAATCTTCAGCTGATACCGTGAGCTGGGCGGGATGACGGGCCATTGTGACAAGTCGATTATTCATTATCACCTCAAAATAACAGGGGTTTTTCAACCGGGCTTTCAGGGTTGCTCAATGCATTACCCGCCAACGCCGTCTGGATCAAGGCGGTGTCGAAAAATTCCCAGATCCCACTGATTTTATCACCGTCAAACTCGAAGACCTGGCAGTAACGTTGTGGATAATCAGCGCCGGTGGCTGCCGATTTCCAGTTAACCGCCATCATGCCAACAACGCGAATTCCGTCGGCCACCATGATTTTCCATTCGGTATCTGTTTCGGGATTTTCACAGGGCTCAAAAGCAGCAAACAATGGTGCAACTGCCGCCTGGATAGTCGCCTTACCTTCAAAAGTGCCTGAGAAAGGACTATTGCCAACAGCCCTTATAACAACATTATCTGCGAGAGTAGCGACAAAACGGTCTCCATCGCGGTGCGTAAACCCCATATACCACTCAGACACCAAGGATTTTTGTAACTCGATATTCATGTAAAGTACCCCTATCTTTCTAATAGAATGCAGTCTGTGGACAGGCACTGCTGAATAATGGGAGCGCCGATCAAACCCGCACCCGCCGCCACTGCTCAAATTCCGTCTCCGCCACAGTTGAACCTGTGAACGCAATGCCAGCATTATTAATCGCCTAATCGATAACGCCAAGCTCGTTAAAGACAGCTGCTGATAATAAAAATAAAAGAGTATACTGTTATATGCGACGAATCAAGTGCCGTTGATTATTATTATTATCGGATTTATCAGTATACTATTTTAAGTTATGACCAGCTGATCACTGGAATACTCCGCCTTGCCAGCCTACTTTTAAGCTGCAGAAACAGGCTTTAACTGCTGCAAAATAGTTAGGCAGTCATCCTGACTCATATACCGGGGAACCGCATACACTGTGTGAGCTTCTTTCAGCGCAACGGATGCAATAGCAGGCATATCCTCATGCCGCAGCGCGTCCATCGTTCGCGGTATACCAATACTATCGTTTAAGTCCTGTACTGCAGCAACAAAACGCTCACCAAGGATCAGGCTAGCTTCTCCAGGCTCGCCAAGCCCGGCCGCTATCGCCATTTCAGCAAACCGCTCCGGCACTGCGGACATGGAATATCTTAATATATGCGGTAACACAATACCGTTTGCCAAACCATGAGGGACTCCATAGGCACCACCCAGAGCATGACTGATTGCATGTACATACCCGACCAACACCCTGGTGAAGGCGAGACCAGCATAGGTGGCCGCAATGGCCATACTCTGACGTGCATCAAGATCGCTACCCTTGTTGTAGGCCGTCTCGAGATTGGAAAATATCAGTTTAATTGCCACGAGGGAAAAACGATCGGAGTCTGCAGTGGCATTACGAGAGATAAAGGCTTCGATAGCATGCGTCAATGCATCCAATCCGGTAGCGGCTGTAATTGATGGCGGCATACCGACCATCAATTCGGGATCCAGTGCTGCAACCAGCGGGCAAAGCAAGGGGCTAGCCACGCCATCTTTCTTGTGTGTAACTTCATCAGTGATAACCGCACCGATAGATACCTCCGACCCGGTACCGGATGTAGTCGGTGCGACATAAAGCGGTATAACCGGTGCTTTGACTTTCATAAAACCTTTCAGAGTTTTTACATCAGCGTCTATACCAATAGCTGCACTCAGTACTTTAGCGACATCAATAACCGAGCCCCCACCGACAGCGAGAATAGCATCACAGCCCTGCCTTTTCCCCAGTGCAACACCCTGGCGAACAATGCTAAAGCCTGGATCGGGTTCAACATCACTGAACAGCGTTATTTTTAGCCCTAGATCTAATAACTTATTCCTTATCGGATCCAATAAACCTAACCCCAACAATATTTTATCCGTAACCAGTAACACATGAGTACCACCAAACCGGGAAATATCTTCACATAAAGTCAGCGAGCATCCTGGCCCTACCAGTAACAAGGGTTGGTGCTGCTTAATAAGACCCAGCATAAAACCCACTAAGCGGTTGAATACTTTTAAAACTAAAATTTTTAATGTAAACATATTATTTATCCGTAGGGGCTACTAAATGTAAACATATTATTTATCCGTAGGGGCTACTAGATGAACAGAAGTTCAAGCCAATTATCAGCACACAAAATATCCATCTTTATATTTTCGAACATGATAGATCACCTAAATTAGTATACTATAAGCATTAGAATAAAATGCTTCTATTTTAGGATGTAGGCACTCGCCCCACAATGGGCGACATGGCAAAGCGTATGTCTGAGGCTTACAGCTCTGAGAGCTGGATGGGCGAGGTTTAAAAAGCACATCTTTATAAATTCACAAATTCAATATAGTTTTAAGGAGATCTAAGTATGGAACCGATAAGATTAATGAACGTCCTGTTAATAGGAATATTTTTAGCGGCTGTGATTTGGCTTTTTCGCGGAGACCGGCAAGCCGGTCATGTGCGCACGGTAACCTGGTTGTTTCTTGGTGCCACATCCATATCGTGGATGGAGGCAGTATGGGACTGGGTACTTTATTACCGCTTTAATCCAGATGTATTCTGGCTTTGGCCCGACACGATTCCCGTTCTTGGCATGGCCGGTGGCTGGCCTATTATTATGCCAATGATTTATGGTCCGTGGTTTGTGCTGCTTAACTACGTTACTGCGAAGCAACTGGTTGTAAGAAATATGAGCCTGAAAAACATTGCTTTTTTTGCCCTGATATTGGGTGCGGTAGAGGAGTTTGCGCTAGAAATTCCTTTCTTGTTCTTGGACGTTTACGCCTATACGCGCTCTATTCCCGGCGCGAACTTCTTCACTGGGACACAACAGCAGTACCCTTTTGAAGTACCCATATTGATGGCGCCAGTCATGGCATTTATCACTGTATTTATTGCGGTGTCGATGCGCCGTCAAAAAGCCCTGGCAGACGGTACGGCGACGGCTGCGAGGAGCACTAATACTTTGTGGTCAAAATTCAGTGAGCTGCGTGCCTTTGGTGGCTCAGATGATCGCAAAGGCATCAATGCGATTAGCGTGATTGTTGCGTCCCATATTGTATTTTGCATTCCAATGATTCCGGCATTGATTATACGGTTTGCAGGTTGGCGTACGCAGATTGGAGATATAGCGCCGTTTGGGTACATGCCATATACTTTTCCTTTCTGAGGTGAATGACGATAAAAAAATGGATCCAAAGGATCCATTTTTTTGTCAGCGAATAATTGCCAGGGTTAGATTAAAGCACTGTGCATGATGCTCAATGCTTGACGCCATTGCCTCTGACACCGACGCTCACTAAAAAATATCATTGTGTACGGGTTTATGCAGGTACAAGCGCTAACCGTGATTGGATAAATCGTCTCCAGCGGCATTTCGGGACCGATCGTCTAAACGTAAGCGACGATTTTGCGCAATCCCAATGCGCTACAGTCAGAATTTTGCCTGCATAATATTCTCATCGGAGGCAGCTTCCAGCATTTCAATCTGCGTACCTGATCGTATATTGTCAAAACTGCCAGCGGGAAGCTTTTCGAGCGTATCGAACAGTGCAATATATTCTGTGGTCAGTTTATGTTTCTGTGCCATATGGATAAGTGGTTTTTGGCGGTGGTGGGATTCTTTCAACAGGACAGAGCTGCCTTGTATTTATATCGACTCGCCTTCAGTGAGTTCCCTCATCCTTTTCTTCAACGATCTCGAAATAATCTTTGGTTGAGCCACAATCAGGGCAGGTCCAGTCCTCAGGTAAATCATCAAAAAGTGTGCCTGGCTCAATGCCATATTCCGGCATACCCAACGCCTCATCATAAATAAAGTCACAGGTAATGCAGTACCATTTACGCATGTAAATCTCCAAAATACTTTCTATATAGTTCGCTCTTCTTCCTGTAAAAAGGCCTAGGCGGTATCAACCTTATGGTGATTGCCGCAGCGCTCAATACAGGTGGTTTTTTGCTATGATCAGGTTTCAGGCATTAGCCTATAGGGTAAGTTAACGTTTGCTGATAACTAAACTCCTTTAGCCCCTCTTCTCCCCATTCGCGACCAAAGCCGGAGCGTTTAATACCGCCAAAGGGGGCATTAAGATCCGGGCTTACCGCTGTTGGGTTGATATTGATATAGCCGGTTTCAATTTGCTGCCCCAAGTGGAAAGCCTTGCCGCGATCCTGCGAGAAAATGGCGCCAGACAAACCATATTGACTGTCGTTAGCAATGGAGATAGCCTCTTCTTCGCTGTCAAAACCGATCACAGCAATAACAGGGCCAAAGATTTCTTCTTGACATACTCGGCTGCTATTACTCAAGCCAGTAATAATGGTTGGCTCATAAAAGAAGCCTTTCTCTAAATGGCTTGGGCGGCGCCCACCAGTAACAACTTTACCGCCCTCTTCTCGAGCAAGCGCAACAAATTGCTCAACACGATCTCTCTGCTTAGCTGAAATCAGCGGCCCCATTTGCGTGTAGGGGACCATAGGGTTGCCAATCGGCATTGCCCAAAGCATCCGTGACAACTTGGCCACGTACTCATCAATAACACTGTTATGTACAATATGTCGGGTACTGAGGGCACAGCCCTGACCTGCCATAGCGACAGAGTTACCCGCGCCAAACATGGCCGCGTCTTTCAAGTTGGCATCTTTTAATACAACGGAGGCGGACTTGCCGCCCAACTCCAACAGCAAGCGTTTGAGGGAGGGCGCTCCCTGCGCCATGATTGCAGAGCCCACGGCATCAGACCCAGTGAAACTAACAACATCGACATCAGTATGAGCGGTTAAGCAGTTACCTACTTCGGGCTTACCCGTAATGATATTAAGCAAGCCCGCCGGCAGGTCGGCTTCAAGCGCTAGATCACCCAGCAGCAGGCCCTCTAATGGTGTTTGCTCAGAAACCTTTAAAACGACTGTGTTGCCCATCGCCAGTGCTGGGATGCTTTTGACTAGGCTTAGCATAAAGCAAGCATTAAAAGGCACGATAGCAGCCACCACACCCAGTGGTTTTCTTACGACCACTGATGCTTGGGCATTAGTCGTCTTATAGCCATCAAGTGGATTAGGGGCCGTGACTACCGGCGTATATTGATCAAAGCCTTCACGGCTAATTTCAAGCTGCCGCCGGCAAATATCAATGGCTGCTTTTACGCAAATGCTAAATGTAATGCCAAAACTATGCCCCGACTCCTGCACGATAATTGACGTAATATCCATTGCCCGAGCCAGAATGACATCCAAGTACCGGTTCAGGACTACCGCTCTATCAGCGAAACCCATACGCCGCCAAGAGCCTTCATTATAGGCTGCTCGAGCTGCAGCAATCGCTAACTCACACTCGGCAATACCAGCCAGAGGAGCACGACCAATCACCTCTTCGGTAGCAGGGTTTACCACATCAATACTTTGACCGCTACTATTGGCCACCCATTCGTTATTGATGAAAACGTGTTCGTACTCTTTACGCATTGGATTGTCCATCACTCGTCCCCGTTCTAAATTACATCAAGCCAGCAGCAGCGGCAGTCATCAAGGCAGCAGCAGAGCCACCGTCATTGTACAAGCTCAATCCGACTACAGCCGATGAACGAGGGTGGTTTAGAAAAACCATGGCAAACGCTTGCTCTTCTGTGTTGGTATTGCGCCCTAGGGGCTGAGGCAAAAGCGCGAGTGCTTCGCCAGCCGCCTCCTCAAAGTGAGCCATCATAGGTGTTGATGTCAAACCAGGACACAGGCAGTTCACTCGAATACCTTGCTGAATCCAACGGGTAGATTGCATCGTCGCCCAGGCAGCCATTGCCTCTTTAGCAACAATATAAGAGTCACCTAGATCGGCAATCACCCCAGCGCTGGCTTCCGCCCACTCACGGGCCTCTGCCATAGAGTGGGTATTTATTAAGGGAGCCAGCATCTCTGCGTGTGGTACCCACCCCAAAGTCATCGAAGTGATAACAGCCATGGCACTGCTACCTGTGGTCATTTTGGGCACCAGTAATTCCATTAATAAACGGTTGCCACCAAAATTGACAGTGACCACATCTACATCTGAAAATGTTTGTGGTAAACCGGCACAGAGGAACGCCCCATAGATAGAGCCGTCAACTAGCTCGTCAACTACGCCGCGAATTGACTGCTCCTCTAGAAGGTTGATGTGCTTAGCCTCCATTTCTGGGTTTTCAATGGGTTGAATGTCAAGGCCAATAACATCAGCCTCCAATTGTAACAACAACTCAGCGGTTGCCTTACCCATACCGGACGCTGCACCTGTGACAATAACTTTTTTACCGCGATAGTCGTTACCGAACATTATTCCTCCGTTAGAGACGTTAAGTCTACTATATCCATGCTCCCTTGAATGTAAGGGAGCTATTGAATCAAGAATTAATAGTATACTCTTAATTGGGCTTAGTCTAGACTCAAAAGGGAGTCAAAGGCGCAGAACTATTTACTTCTTTAAAATTTATCGTGCATTTCATAAACTAAGAATAGTTGGCGCTCGATCATGTTTAGTATACTATTATAAGGCCAGTTAATTTTGCACGAAAAGATTGCTAAGAAAGACAACCCATAGATACTAAGAGGTAGTAACAATGAAAAAAAACAAGTTTGAGCCTCACAAAATAGGCGTCATGGTCGATATGCCCGGCTTTCCAGGAGCCACCGACACCTTTCCCAAAGCAGTTCAATTTGCCCTGGATGAAGCTTATGATCGCGGCTTACTAGATCGCCCGGCAGTCACAGTTCTCAATGAGCATCTTGGCCAGCCTTGGGGGGATGGCTACGCCAGCCGCAATGCCTATCTCGATTTGGTAGAGACGGAACAGGTTCTTGCAATCGCAGGTCCTTTCACCACGGACAACAGCCTTGCGATACTCGATTTGGTCGAAGAAAAGCATGTGCCCTCCATTACTATATGCGGAACCCAAGAATACGTTGGCAAGTACGCCTTCAACACCTCCAATGGCAATTTGGCCGATGAGCCTGCCTATATTGCCGCTTGGTTAAAATCTCGTGGACACAAACGGGTCTCTGTCGTTCGTGATTACCCCTCTATCATAGGCCGCGAGTATCATAAATTCTTCGAATACGCCTGCCAGCAGTTCGGTATCGAAATCGTCGGTGTGGGCAACATTTATCCTGGCCCAACCGAGGAGGATGTGACTCACGTTATGAAAGCCCTCAAGGCTACTAACCCTGACGCACTCGTTTACCTTGGTTTTGGTGAGGCTTGTCGCGAATTAAATAACGGCTTAAGAAACGCTGATTGGTCGCCAGAACGTATTATGACCACGGCTTTTTGTCAGGCCACTTATAATGAGTTTTTCGCCCAGCTAATTGACGGCTGGTATGGCGTAGATCAATACGATGAACGGAATCATCGCTTAAGCAGTATGATCAAACGCTATGAAGAAAAACATGGAGAAGCACTGATTGCTAACAGTTGTGTAAGTGCTGGCTACGACATTGGTCAATGTATTGCGATTGCGCTTTCACGAATGGAGATTGCCACCCCGGAGTCTTTGGCCAGTGCTCTCGAAACAATACGCATGTTGCCTGCCACAACGGGAGGTGTCGGCACCTATATCACGTTTGGCCCTCATGATCACCGTGGTTTAAAAGGCATTGATTACCTTAATATCCGGAGGGCCGAAGGCGGCAAGACCCACCGCGTTGATTTTGAATTTGGCGGTTCGCCAGCTTAGCCGGTTTATCAACACTCCCACTTAATATTAGAGCTAATACGATGGAACAGATACCAACCCCAGTAATACCGGGGCATGTAAGCGAAGAGCAGACATGCCCCCACAATATCTTCACCCTGTCTCCTGAATCCGATATTACGGAAGAAATGTCTCGCATTCAGGAAAATATGCCCGATATTTTTTATAATCCGACCCCGCAATTAGACCGCTCCTTTACTAAAGGTGCCTGGGTCATTACCTCCCATGCAATGGCCAAAGAAGTACTCTCAGACCCTGGTACTTTCTCTAGCGTAGGTATCTCGGGTTTCGCCGAACTGGTCAATCTTGATTACGACCTAATGATTCCAATAGATATCGACCCACCACTGCACCCCAAAGTCAGGATGATGTTGCGCGAATACCTTTCCCCCAAAGCCGTCGCAGAGCTGGAAGGTGATATTCGCTTGCTCGCGCGCGAGCTAGTCACAAAGGCCAAAGAAAAAGGCAGCTGTGATTTTATGCTAGATGTTGCTCAAATATTTCCCACTCAGATATTTCTGCTACTGATGGGACTACCCATGGAAGAATATCATCAGTTTCTTGAATGGGAAGCTGACTTGCTACAGCCCGACCCCAACAATATTCAGAAAACCATCGATGCTATTATGAGTATTGTTGATAGGGTACAGCGGGGATTCGAGGAAAAACGCAAAAATCCAGGTAACGATCTCTTGACCATGCTGGTTAACGCAGAAATTGACGGTGGACCCATTTCAGAAGAGCTCCGTACAGGCCTGGGTTTTAACCTCTTTGTCGGCGGGCTAGATACCGTGATCAATCAGCTATCTTGGGTATTCAAGTACTTGGCTGAGCATCCTGAAAGTCGCCAAAAACTGAGAGGCAATCCCGAGGCCATCACCCTGGCCCTTGAAGAGATTATGCGCACCCACTCAGTGCTGACAACCCGCCGCTTCGCAACTAAAGATCTTGACTTTCACGGAGTGAGAATCAAAAAGGGCGACAGTGTAGAGCTGCCTTTTATGGCGATTAATCGCGACCCAGAAGCCTTCGAATGCCCGATGAATATCGATCTAGAGCGCAAACCCAATCGACATGTTGGCTTCAGTTTTGGCCCTCACACATGTATTGGCATGCACTTGGCCAGGCTCGAAATGCGTATTCTTGTGGAGGAGTGGCTAGAACAATTACCAGAGTTTCACATTAAAGAGGGTGAGAAACTGACCTTCCACGCCGGTATCTTTGGCCTTGATAGGCTACCACTAGAGTGGGATTAACGCTAACTCGCAGGGTTTTGTTAGCACAAAACCCTGCTCTCAAATAACGCAAACAAAGAAGCTTGCAAACATGGCAATATCATCTAGCTCATCCCCTCAGGTTCCCCTAGAAGGCTCACCTAATCGCCCCATAGTTTGGTGGGCAAGTATTGGCGCAGTATTTTTTGCCTTGCAAGTTTATGTTATGTCGGCCTGGCTAATGTCTGACCTGTTTACCCCTACACTAGTGGGCGACTCCCCTGTCCCCGACTTTGTATTTTACTGGGCTAGGCTTTGGGAAGCCGTCGCGGTAATAACAGGCATTGGTGCAATAGCATTCATTATTAAAAATTACATCAAAGAGGCCCGCCTCTCCTCGCTCGCGGTTTTTATTGCCGCCTGGGGTATGACCGTCTGGCAAGACCCGTTTATCAATTACCTGCGTCCTATGTTCAGTTATAGCTCGGCATTCATTAACTACGGCTCTTGGGCACCTTTTATACCTGGCTGGATTTCACCCAATGGCTCTGCCATGCCAGAGCCTCTACTCATGTTGGTAGGGATGTACACCGTGTTCTGTGTAGCGATGTGTCTGGCCATTTGCTGGGCCATGCGCAAAGCCAAAAGTCTTTGGCCTCAAATTGGCACATTTCAATTAATTGCTGTAGGTCTGCTGGCAGGAGTTATTTTCGACCTGATTCTTGAGTTCTTTTGGCTTAGAATGCAGCTTTATTCATACCTCGGTGTTATACGAGAGCTCTCATTGTTCCCTAATCAGATCTGGCAGATGCCACTCTACAATCACCTGATTTGGGGAATGCTGGGTTTGGGTGTGCCTGCGGCATTGTATTATTTTCGTGATGATAAGGGTCATATGATCGCCGAACGTGGTGCGGAGACACTTACCTCAAAAAGCAGTAACGCAGTGCTGCGTATCTTTGCTGTTGGCGGCTTTATAAACGTTATCTTTCTGGTTTACTCGGTGATTATTGCACTGTCAGTATTGTGGATAGACCCTTACCCTGAAACACTGCCCAGCTGGTTGATCAATGGTTTATGTGGCCCTAACTCTGCCTATGTCGAAGTATCTTGCCCTTCACAAACAGTGCCTATCCCACTGCCTGATAGCGGCCCAATGGCTCCCGCTACAGGCCCCGACGGCAGCGGATACCTTTACCAGTAAATCAGCGGGGCTGTACACCGCTCCGCTGAGCACCGTTGGTAATCAGTTCTATACCAACGGTGACTGTGAGATTTTGGCAAAAACAATTTTTAGCTAAAGCACAGGCCCGAACAACGCAACTACTCAAGTTAATGAAGGCCACCGTATTGCTCTGCGATGATGAGTTTATGGACTTAACGGCCCACCCATGCAAACCCGGCACACTTGCACTGGCTATGGAGGCTGGTGTTTACCATG
>JAPKBI010000205.1 GCA_028823475.1 Halioglobus sp.
GAGAAGAGCAAGGGCTTCGATGTGGGATTATCTTGGTCAACTGAGACAGGCATATACCTAGAAGCAGTCTATTTTGACCAGACTATTAGCGATGAGATTTATTTCGACCCCATCGACTTCTCTGGTTATCTGCAAAGCAATGGTGACTCAAAGTCAACCGGCGTAGAACTTGTCGCGCAAGCAACCCTTTGGGATACTCTGTCAATCGTTAGCAACTACACGTTTAACGACACCGAAAGCAACGATAATCTCAACCGGATATTTCGCCCCAAGCAGCTAGGCAATTTGGGCCTGACGTGGCAGGGAGTAAACGATAGGCTGGCGTTGGGACTTTTTGTCCGCATGGCACGCGAAGCGAAAGGTATCGATGGTGAAGACCTCGATAACTATGAAGTCGTCGATTTGACTGCCAGCTTCCAATTAATCGAAGCGTTAGAGATTTACGGCCGCATAGAAAATCTACTGGATGAAGACTATCAAGAGGTTCCCACCTATAATACCAGCAAGGTTGCCGGCTACGCTGGCCTAAGATATTCCTTCTAAAGGATCTGTCATGAGTGACGACCGTAAGAACGCAAAGCACAAGGCGGCTATGGAAAAACAAAAGGCCAGTATCGATGCTAGCATCGATGCCGCTGACACAGAGCGAGGTGTGGCCGTCCTGCTCACCGGCGATGGCAAAGGTAAGTCTAGCTCTGCGTTTGGCATGGTAATGCGAGCCCTCGGTTATGGCTACACCGTGGGTGTTGTGCAGTTCATCAAGGGCGTGCAACTGTCAGGCGAGGAAATTTATCTGAAGGAACAGTGTCCGCAGGTGACCTTCTATCAAATGGGTACGGGTTTCACCTGGGATACGCAGGACCGTAGTGGCGATATTGTCGCGGCTATTCGCACTTGGGCAGTGGCCAAAGAGATGTTAGCCGATAGCCGCTACGATCTTGTCATACTGGATGAGCTCACCTATATGATCGCCTACGATTACCTCCCTGCAGACGAAATCATCCATGCTATCAGCGAACGACCCTTCGCCCAAAGCGTGGTCGTCACCGGACGCGGAGGCGGCTCAGCCTTGCAGGCAGTCATGGATACCGTGTCTGAGGTCCGAGAAGTAAAGCACGCGTTTAAGGCGGGCATTATGGCCCGCAAGGGCGTTGATTATTAGCGCTAGCCTTTACTCACAGAGGCAACAACGCGCGCGATTACTGATCAGCATCCTCGCCGCCCTATTACCCTGCGCTATGGCATTGGCACTGGCAAGTGGCGCAGTCAGTCTTTCCTTATTAGATGTCGGCCAAGGTCTTGTCGATACAGTATTGGGAGAAGCCGTCAATCAGAACGCCCTCATTGTGGGGCAGATACGCTTACCCCGAGTCCTGCTCGCAACGGTTATGGGTGCTACGCTGGCAATTAGCGGCGCCGCCATGCAAGGGCTATTTCGTAATCCACTCGCAGACCCCTCGCTGATCGGGGTGACGGCCGGAGCCTCACTGGGCGCCGCCCTGATTATCGTTACCGGGGGCAGCCTGCTACAAGGGTATATTGGCCTATCACTCGTATCGGCCGGTGCCTTTGTGGGAGGCGTGATCGCCGTGCTCTTTGTCTACCGATTAGCAACGTCAGCCAACGGCACGTCAGTGGCGACCATGTTATTGGCGGGTATCGCGATCACCGCCCTGTCTGGATCGATTGGCAGCCTGCTGGAATTTTTTGCCGACAACAACATGCTACGACGGATTAGCCTGTGGAAGATGGGAGGACTGGACGGAGCGAACTACCCTCGCTTGATATTGGCCTCGGTAGTGGGTGGCGCATTGTTAGTGGCACTGCCGCGCTACGCCGGGGCGCTGAACGCGCTGTTGTTGGGCGAGTCAGAAGCCCGCCATCTAGGCATCAAGGTCGACCGCATCAAGCTTGCACTGATTATCTGGGTGGCAGTCGGTGTCGGCACCTCAGTTGCCCTTGTGGGCACCATCGCGTTCGTCGGCCTAGTCGTGCCGCATATAGTGCGCATGTTAGCCGGACCTGATCATCGCTACCTGATGCCAGCATCCGCTTTGGCAGGCGCGCTGCTGCTGGTCGTGGCGGATGCTCTCGCTCGGGTTGTGGTGGCACCCACCGAATTACCCGTGGGTGTTATCACCACCATCGTTGGCGTGCCATTTTTTATATCCCTGTTGCGTAACCGCCACCATTACGGGATGCAGTAGTGAACAACGGCAAACACCCCTACCGGTTTAGTCTGTGAATACGCTACAACTCAAAGGCGTCTGTGCTGCACCGTGGGGGCAAGCGCTGCTCAAGGATATCGCTTTCACTCTGCAGCCCGGCACTGTATTAGGGCTTGCCGGACCTAACGGCGCAGGTAAGTCCAGCCTGCTGCAACTGATCGCGGGCGACATCCAACCCAGCACTGGACAATTGACCTTCTGTGATCGGGGCCTGACTGAGTGGCCACCACAGGAGCGCGCACAACGGCTGGCGTTTCTTCCACAGATGTCGCTCCTCAGCTTTCCGTATACCGTCGAAGAAGTCGTGAGGCTGGGGCGCATACCGCACAGCAGTGGCTACCAAAGCGACAGCGATATTGTAGAACAGGCACTGGACCTCACAGACACTGCATCCCTGCGCCACAGGCTCTACACGCAACTTTCCGGTGGTGAAAAACAACGCACACAGCTGGCACGAATATTTGCCCAAATCTTAGGCCAAGAGTCGCTGAGTGGCAGCCTTCTATTGCTGGATGAGCCTACCTCCGCGTTGGATCTGGCGCATCAGCAGCTGGTACTGATGGCGACGCATCAGCTCGCCATGCGGGGCTGCGCACTCGTAGTGGTGATACACGACTTAAACCTTATGGCCAGCATTGCGGACCAGATACTGGTGCTGGACAACGGATGTCAGGTAGCCTACGGAAGCCCGGAGCAGGTTTTCACCACAACACTGTTTAAAGAAGTCTTTGGGGTAGACGTCACTGTTGGCCATCATCCCCAAGAGGGCTACCCCATGATCACCCCACTACGCCCGACATTGTTATGAAACTGCGACTTGCACTGCTTTTCCTCGCCGTTATCGCAGTTCCGGCGCAGGCGATTACCGTGCTGGACTTCTCTGGGCGCGAGGTCACGCTGGATCAACCCGCTAAACGCATTGTGGCACTGGCGCCGCATATCGTCGAAAACCTCTACAGCGCTGGTGCCGGCGACAAATTAGTGGGCGTTGTCAGCTACAGCAATTTTCCGGATGAGGCAAAAAATGTTCCTGAAGTGGGGACCTACAACGCGTTCAGTCTGGAGCAGGTTCTGGCTCTGAAACCTGACCTGGTTGTTATGTGGGGCTCGGGTAATGGCATGCAAACGCTGTCAAAGTTTGAGGCACTGGGCATTCCGGTCTATGTCAGTGAACTACGTCAACTCTCGGATGTGCCAAAGAGCATCCGCAACCTCAGTCAGTTGGCGGGCACGCCAGCCATCGGTGAAGCCGAAGCCAGCCGCATCGAGACAGAACTAGACGCTTTACACCGCCGCTATGGCGAGAAACGATCGTTAAGCGTGCTGTATCAGATTTGGAACGACCCGCTGCAAACGGTGAATGGCGAGCACCTGATTAGCGAGATCATCTCACTGTGTGGTGGGTACAATGTGTTCGGTGATGCCCGCTCACTCGCCCCGAGAGTCAGCATCGAATCTGTCCTGTTACGTGACCCCGCTGCTATCGTTGCCAGCGGGATGGGCGAAGCGCGTCCAGAATGGCTGGATGAGTGGCGGGCCTATCCTTCTCTCACCGCTGTGGCAGATGAAGCCTTGCTTTTCGTCAACCCCGACCACCTGCAGCGACCCTCTGCCCGCATCGTGCTGGGGGCCCGAAGCTTGTGCCAGCAATTGGATCAGGTCCGTTGACTCCCGCTTCGATGCTATAGCCCCTCAATACCATACCGCTTCAAATTTATGTGATCCAATCATCGTCTTGCTCTTGCCAGCTACACTGCCTTTGCTAAAATCTACCCTGATAGAATTTTTAATCCCCCTCCAGAAAGGATAAGACAATGAAACCAGAAACTATTGCTCTTCACGCCGGCTACGCGGGCGACCCCACAACGAACGCTGCGACCACGCCCATTTATCAAACAACATCGTTTACCTTTAACGATAGTCAGCACGGTGCCGACCTGTTCAACCTAGCGGTGCCGGGCAACATCTACAGCCGCATTATGAATCCTACGAATGCGGTACTTGAACAGCGTTTAGCCGAATTGGAAGGCGGCGTTGGTGCTCTGGCTGTAGCGTCAGGCATGGCGGCAATTCGCTATTCCATTGAGGCGATCGCCGAGGTCGGCAGCAACATCGTCAGCACCTCACAGCTTTATGGGGGCACCTATAATCTGTTCGCCCATACTTTTCCAAGACAAGGTATTGAAACCCGGTTTGCCAAGGCGGATGATTTCGACAGAGTAGCCTCTCTAATCGACGAAAATACCAAAGCGCTATTTTGCGAATCCATAGGCAATCCGGCGGG
>JAPKBI010000206.1 GCA_028823475.1 Halioglobus sp.
CGAGCAATCAGCGGCTTTAATGAGGATTTTTTCTTGTACTTTGAGGATTTCGATCTGTCGCTGCGGCTGAGCAAGGTGGGTCGGCTAGTCTTTGATCCGGACATGCGAATTATTCACCATGGAGGTTACGCTGCGAACAAGGGTCGACTCCACCTGCGGTATTTTATTACGTCAGGGATCATGTTTTTTAATCGTCATGGGTGGCGATGGATATAGTCGGGTGTGAAAAACTGTTAGACTTTTACGCTTGGTTATCTAGTTTTAGTGAGAGCAAAAATGAATGAATTGAGGCGCATGGCCTATCTCGATGCACTGGGAGTCGACAGTTACGTCTCGCGCGTCCAGTTGCCAGGTGCAGCCGCTACTCGACGCCTCGCGATAGTGACAGCCTCTAATCGCCAGGAGTTGGCTGCTAGCGTGGTGGTGATACCAGAGCCCTTGCGATCACCGACTGCGCTCGTTGCTGAGCCCGCACGTTCGGCGCAGGTGAGCGCGGAGGCTAGTGCCTCGTCACAGCAGAGCGAGCCTGTGCCCCGGTTCAGCTTAACTGCGATTGTCGCGGGTGATTGGCTGTGGCTTGAGGAGTTGGCTGGGCCACTGACCACAGATCAGGTCAGACTGGTGCAATCCATGGCCCAAGCCCTGCTGCTGTGTCATAAATCGCCAGGGGGCGAGGTAAAGCCTGCTGTCCAACCCGAAGTAGCTCAGTTTGATTGGCCTATTCATACTAACCACCAACTTGATCTGGGTGAAGAGGCGGCTCGCGCCAGTGTCGCGGGCTTTGTTGATAGAAGGCTGGGGCAGCATGGATGCCGTGGCTTGGTGCTGCTAGGTCAAGCCTGTGTGCAGCGCGTGCCTCAGCAGCAAATCAGTATTGTCACAGTGGATACGATGAGCAGCGCAGAAATATTGGCACAACCCGCGCTCAAGCGGCAAGTGTGGCGCGATTTGTTGCCCCTGGTGCGCAAGGCGTGAGACACGACAACACCCTAGTGTCTGCGGCCCTGATTCAGATTGTCTGCGGCTGTGTCGCGCACGGTTAGGCCTGCCTGTGCAGCCGACGCCGGGTTACTGGTGGCTATCGATGCCAGCGTCAATATTCATCCTTGGAATGCGCAGCAGTTTGCTGCTGCCTGCGGCGGTGCCAGCCTCAACAAACAGTGTGCGATGGTGGTCGAGGAGGGTGGCCGAATAGACGGTTTTGTGGTGTTTTCTCAGGTCCTGGACGAGGCCTCTATTTACAGTATTGGCGTTCATTCGGCCCAACAGAGGAAGGGTCTCGGGCATCTGCTGCTGCACGCTGCGCTGTTAAAAATGAAAGAGGCTGGTGCCACCCGCTGCTTTTTGGAAGTGCGGCAATCCAATGCCGTTGCCCGGCGATTATATGAAGGCAATGGATTTGAGTTGGATGGGATACGCAAAAGCTATTACCCCACAGAAGGCGGACGAGAGGATGCCTTGTTAATGTCGCGGTGCTTATAAAGGAATATGCAATGAACGTTCTTGAAACTGAGTGGTGGACCCTGGCGCTTCCACCCGAGTGGTGGGCAGACTCGGAGGAGGACAGTATTTTAGTCGGCGATCGCGACGATGTAGGCTGCATCGAGATAAGCACGCTGCACAAAGAGGAGGGAGACTTTGATCGCGATTCCGTGACCGCAATAGCGCAAGAAGAATCCGAGCAGGTGTTGCAGTGGCAGTCCGCGACACTGGGAGAATTTTCTGGCGTCAGCAGCCGCTACGTGGAGGAAGACGCGGCGGTTCGTGAATGGTATGTGTCAAACGGCACCCTGCTGTTATTTATTACCTACAGTTGCGATGAAGAAAACGGTGGCATGGATGATGCCGCCGTGGATGAAATACTCGATACGCTCATGTTGGCGACAGAATAACCCTTAAGACACAGCCCCTGTTACGCGCACGCGTTTGGCACCTTTTACAGGACTGGCTTTCACCGCGTCCTGCCGTTTCTTTATTCTATCGTCGATCAGATTTTTAACGGCAATAATCAGACCGGTAAAGATAAAAGCACCGGGCGGCAGGATTGCCAACAGGAACGGTTGGTAATCCGAATACATGATGATTTTCCAGTTGGCCGCGCTTGGTCCGAACAGCAAATCCATATTGGCGAACACCGCACCGGTGCCACTCAGTTCGCGCAGAGCACCTAGGACCGCAAGCACACACGCAAAGCCTAATCCCATAATTAAGCCATCGTAGAAGGATGGCCCTATTGAGTTTCTTGCGGCAAATCCATCTGCCCGTCCCAGGATGACACAATTGGTTGTGATTAAGGGCAGGAAAATACCTAGGATTTGGAATAGTTCGTAGGTAAAAGCCTGCATCAGCAGTTCAATGCAGGTTACGGCTGCCGCAATAATCATCACGAATGTGGGAAGGCGCACGGCGTCGGACACGAGATTGCGAATCAATGATACGGACGTATTAGAGATGATCAGTACCATCATCGTGGCCAGTCCCAGTCCAAGCGCATTGACCACACTGCCAGTGACCGCAAGCAGCGGGCATAATCCCAGCAACTGGACAATGGCCGGGTTGTTTTTCCATAAGCCATTAAGGGATAGATCCTTGTAACTGACATCCGCCATTATGTGTCATCTCCAGTGGGGGCAATGTTGGTGTCGCCAGTATCGAACAGGGTCTCTCTATTTTTTTCGGCAAATTGTAAGACTCTGAGGATTGCCGCGACGACAGCTCTGGGAGTAATCGTGGCGCCCGTAAACTGGTCAAAGATACCCTTGTCTTTTTTGACAGCCCAACCGGACAATGTCGGATTTTGCAGTGAGCGTCCATTGAAGCCCAGCATCCAGTCAGATTTTTTGAGGTCCACTTTGTCGCCTAGCCCGGGTGTTTCTCTCTGTGCGAGTGCACGCACACCTGCGATCGTACCGTCTCTATTAACACCCACAATCAGTTCGATGTCTCCTGTGTAGCCATCGCGTGCGACGGCTGGAATGATCACCGCTACCACTTCTCCATTTTGTCGTGCGACATAAATCTGCTTGTCCACTCTCAATCCCAGTTCCACGTCCTGCGGGCCGACGGCTATGGTGTCATCGAGCATCGAATTATCGTGTCGACTTCGGGGAACAATTTGTAGTAAGGCTTTCTCTTCCGCCAGGCGTTTTTGCTCTGCGATATCGTCTTTTGTTAGCAGGTGTGTGCCAGCGATCATAGCAGTCGTGCACGCAGCAAAAATTGCGAGCAGAATGCTATTGCGGGTAATAGATCGACCAAGCATCCTATTCTCCTGCGCGCTTATCGCGATGGCCATACGTGCGAGGCTGGGTATAGTAATCGATGAATGGCGCCGCAAAATTCATGATGAGTACGGCAAAAGCCACCGAGTCCGGATAATTGCCCTTGATCCTAATAGTATATATCAGCACACCGATCAGAGCGCCAAAGATTAAACGGCCGCGTAAGGACACCGCGGAACTCACCGGGTCAGTCACAATGAAGAAGGCTCCAAACATGGTGGCACCGCCTAGCAGGTGAAACAACGGCGAACCCCCACTTGCGGAACTGCCGCCGTCATAAAAGATAGCGGCGAGTAGCCCAAGAGTGACCAGCATTGCCACAGGCGCATGCCAGGTAAATATACGCTGATACAACAACCAGACGCCTCCGGCTAAAAAGGCAATATTAGCCCACTCCCAACCTAGGCCAGACCAGCGTCCAAACTGCGGATTCTGGTTCCATAGATCTTTAATTAGCAGACTATTGTTCTGTTTTAACAGGTCCAACGGTGTCGCCATGGTAGTGCCGTCATAGGCCGCGGGAGTAAAACACGCCTGCAAGGCTTCCATAAATCCCGGCAACTCTGCGACGCCACGCGGTGGCGCCCATGCGGTCATCTGTATCGGGAAAGAAATGAGCAGAATAACGTAGCCCACCATGGCAGGGTTGAATGGGTTATAGCCCAGCCCACCGTACAAGTGCTTCGCTAACAAGATAGAGCTCGCGATACCCACTGCAATGAGCCACCACGGTGCATAAGGCGGTAAGGCAATGCACAACAAAACGGCCGTTACTAGTGCACTATAGTCTTTCAGATAAAAACCCAGAGGGCGTCGTCTCAGTTTCAGTGCAAGCGCTTCACAGGCCAACGCCACGATACTTCCCCAGAGGATATTGATCAGCGTGCCAAAGCCAAAAAAATGGGTTAGCACAATAACGCCTGGAATAGTGGCAAGCAGCACACTTTGCATCACCCTCTGAGTACTCATGGGGCCGTGTGCGTGGGGTGATGTGAGGCGCATCAGAGCCATGTCATGCGTCCTCGGCGGCATTCAACTGCTGTTGCACAGCGTTGATTTTTTCGGTTAGACGCGCGACTGTCGATTCCAGTGCATCGATGACCTTGTCTTCCTCGGCATTTTCCCGACTCTGGATGAGCACAGCCTGTGATTTTTGCAGACGGTGTTGTAATTTTCCCAGGTCGAGTCGTGCTTTCTCTTG